>NZ_JBFLAB010000024.1:0-72465 GCF_040742695.1 Microbulbifer discodermiae
GCCAGTGCACCTGGAATCTGCTGAGAAGTAGATTCCAGGTGAAAAAACAAACAATCTCAGGGTTGTTTTGGTCAAATTCAGGCCCGCACCAGAAAATACTGATACTGCCGTAGCGATTGTTGAGTTATTCAGACGTTCCTTAGTGTCAACAGGCCCTGGCAGGCTGTTGAAATTCGAAGAATTTCGACGCCTGGTACCGGAATATGGATGTTCCGGCAAAATCGGCGACGCCTAACTCGTTGATTTTGGAAGAAAAGTGAAAATCACATTTTTCACTTTTCGTGTGTTGGAACAGGCAGGATGCCTTTTTCAACAACCTGCTAGTAGGCCCCAGCCACCTGTCAGTCTGGAATTGATTCGGCCCCGGAGGCCGGGCTGACCCCGCGACAGTATGGCGTTGGGAATGCCGCCAGCAGGCCGTGGAGGAAGGCTTGACTGACCAGCGGTCGTTGCTCCTCAGCCACCTCCGGGCAAGACCCACCGGTGGATTGTCATCCAACCCTCAGTCACACAAGTGACGTCTGGGGCCGTCACGGATATCTACCGGCTGGCGGCCTGAGGGTGTTCCACCGGGCGGCAGCCGACACCCTTACATTTGCCACTACCCCGGCGGTATAATCGCCGCCCAACTGCCCTGATGGTTATGATTTGAGCGGATTGAGCGGTACCGCGAGAGAGACTTATGAGCCAAGACCCGGAACAGCAGTTACCAAAGATCGAATTCCCCTGCGAAGACTATATGGTCAAGATTGTGCGCGATGCCGACGACCAGGCACATCAATTTGTGCTGGAAGTCATGCGACGCCACGCCCCGGGCTTCGACGAGGAACGCATGGTGCTGCGGGACAGCCGCAACGGCCGCTTCACCTCTATGACATTCCGTATCCTGGCTACCGGAGAGCCGCAGTTGCAGGCGTTGTTTGACGAACTCAAAGCGCATCCATCTGTGCATATGGTGCTTTGATGGCGGTTGCAGAAACACCGGTGTACAACCTCGGCCGTCGCGACTACGAATCCGTGTGGCGGGCCATGGCCCACTACACCGATACCCGCACCCAGGATAGTGCCGATCAAATCTGGTGCGTAGAGCACCAGCCGGTGTTCACTCAGGGGCAGGCGGGCAGGGCGGAGCACCTGCTGAATACCGGTGACATTCCGGTGGTTCAGGTGGACCGGGGCGGCCAGGTGACCTATCACGGCCCAGGCCAGCTGGTGGTATATCCACTGTTGGATCTGCGCCGGGCGAATATCGGCGTGCGGGATCTGGTGACGGCGCTGGAAGGCGCCACCGTAGCCATGCTGGGAGCATTCGGCATTGTCGCAGCACCCCGTACCGGTGCGCCGGGCGTCTATCTGAGCGAAGGGCCCCGCAGCGGCAACAAAATCGCCTCCATTGGCCTGCGGGTGCGCCGCGGCTGCAGCTTTCACGGCATCGCTATCAATATCGATATGGATCTGACCCCATTCCTGCGTATCAATCCCTGCGGTTACGCGGGTTTGCAGATGGTGCAGATGGCTGAACTGATACAGCCTCCACCCACCTGGGAGCAGGTGGCACAAAGTTTCGTGTGCGAATTGCTGCGCACCATCAAGCTGCCCGCCGCCGGCTGGCAGCCGCTGGAAGATCATGTATTTGCGCAACTGAGCGCCGACAGCAGGAATTAGGCTATGGCAGATAAACCCGATCTTGTGCCGGTGAAGCGCACCCGCCGTTTGCAGCAGGGGGAAAAGCTGCGCGATGCTGACAAGGTTGAACGTATTCCGGTCAAGGTGATCGCCAGTGACCAGTTACTGCGCAAGCCGGACTGGATTCGGGTAAAGATGCCCGTGTCTAAAGAAGTGGACCGCATCAAGAGTATTCTGCGTTCACAGAAGCTTGCCACTGTCTGCGAAGAGGCCAGCTGCCCCAACCTGGGGGAGTGCTTTAGTGGCGGTACCGCCACCTTTATGATCATGGGGGAAATCTGCACCCGCCGTTGCCCTTTTTGTGATGTGGGGCATGGCAAGCCAAACCCCCTGGATCCCGAGGAGCCGGAAAACCTGGCCCAGGCAATCGCCGCCATGGGCCTGCGTTATGTGGTGATCACCTCCGTGGATCGTGACGATCTGCGCGACGGTGGCGCCCAACACTTCGCAGACTGCATTGAGCGCTCCCGCGAACTGTCACCGAACCTGCAGGTGGAGATTCTCACTCCGGATTTTCGCGGGCGTATGGAAGTTGCGCTGGAGATTCTTGAAAAGGAAGCGCCGGATGTGTTCAACCACAACCTGGAAACGGTACCGCGTCTCTACCGGGAGTCCCGGCCCGGTGCCAATTACAAATGGTCGCTGAAGCTGTTGCAGGAATATAAAAAGCGTCGCCCGGATGTGCTTACCAAGTCCGGTCTGATGGTGGGGTTGGGCGAGGAAAAAGAAGAAATTTTCCAGGTTCTGGAAGATATGCGCGGACACAATATCGATATGCTTACCATTGGCCAATATCTGCAACCGAGCAAAGAGCACCTGCCGGTACAGCGCTATGTGCATCCGGACGAATTTGAAGAGTATCGTCGTTATGCCGAGCAAATCGGTTTTAAACACGCCGCCTGTGGGCCGTTGGTGCGCTCTTCCTACCACGCCGATAAGCAGGCCCAAGGCGAAAAAATTGTGAATTACAGCTCCAAATAAATATTTTGCAACCATAGGTGAGTCATTCATATCGACGGATTGCCAAAAAGTCTCTGGGGTGAAAATTGACAGGCCAGGAACCCGGCGGCACCCCGGCGATCGTCACTATAATTAACCTGGCAATCCAACAGATGGCCCCTCATTGATTGCATTGCCGCCCTTGTGCCTATTCGCCGTATTTCCATTCCTTCACCACGTTAATCCCGCCACCAGATACCGATCAGTGTCCCGAAATGATTCAGGTGGGAGAGACGACCCTCAATGAGACATTTATCTCGAGTCTGGACTTGCTGTTATAGCTCTCAATATGGGCATTGATGTCGGTCTGAACTCCTTTGGAGCTAAAAGTTTTAATTCCCGTAAAAACACCTGCCTATACTCCTCTTTTCCATAGGGGTGGGTATCAATAAACATCCCTATGATGGAAATAAAGGAGCGAATCAGTTTTGACCGCTACGGTTATGTAGAAAATTCCAATTATGCCATAGCAGTCAAAATGAGCATTTTTCACAGGTTCCTTAAACCTGAAGAGAGATAATTAAATTATTGGGCAAATTTTTTTCGCTGGAATGGCGTGGAATTGTTTAATAAATTGTGACTGAGGCAATGGTTGCACCGCCATAAACCGTGGGTACAATATAGAGGCCGGATGGGGCACAGATGTGGCAACATCATCTAATAGGGATTTACCATCATAAGGAGAAAGTCAGTGATCCAAATTTTTGCATTTATAACCACCCCAATAACTTCATCATTCGGCTAGGGAGAAACTGAATCACCAGCTGTAGATGAAAATCTATGGCGCATAATAGTATCAGGTCAAGCTGGCTGTTTTTTTAGCCATTTTTAATGGGTAGGACTGTCTTAGCTTCAATTAGGAACGATAAGCTCGCTATTTTCTGGTTTAAGAAAAAGCAAATAGATGTGGCTGGCTAATATGGTGTCAGTATCAAGTAATATTGCTCTTTCGATAGCATATATGCTTGAGGCATCCTGTGGTATCCAATAATTAATTGTACTGGTATTAATTGCTGGCAGTTATCACTATCAAAACAAGTCTAGCAGGTGCCGGTTTGTTTGCCCGAGCCGCTGCAATTGACATTGTGTCAATTAAATTATAATGGAGGAGCTATATGAAGACTATAATATTTATAAAAACCTTGCTATTGGCATTTACAATGGTGAGCAATTCTTATGCCGAAGAGGTGTATTATCTGTTTGTTCAGCAGGATGCTAAGCAGCTGGAGGAGACCGAAACCAAGAGGCAGGCGTCTGAAGGAAAGGATAAGGAAGTTATTAATTTAGGAAGATACAACAAGGATCTAAGGGCGGTGTCCAGAGGATCCAGGCTTGTTTTTAAAATAAAAAATAAGGAAATTATTTTCCGGGTAGACAATACCAGAAGGAAAAATGAAACAAGATTTTCATTCTCTGCATCCAGTGACAATAATGATACCCTTTATATTGCGGAGAATGACGGTCGAGTAGTAGGCTCGCTCCACCATTCGGGAAAGTTGTTTAAGTTGCGGCCAAATGGAAAAGGCGAGACTTTATTGATAGAAGTTCCAAAAGAAGTCTTGATTGATCATGATGAATCCTATTATGAAGATTCCAGCAATACTCTTTTAAAGCAACCTAGTCCTGTCAGTGTGTTTTCCGCCGGATCCGCGTTTGCTGATTCAGGCGCGGAATTTACCGTTATTGTGGCCTATACGACACAGTTTGCGACGGCTGCGGGGGATGTTGATGCCTATATGGATTTGCTTGAACTGGAAACAAATACCGCCTATACCAATAGCGAGGTCCAAACCAGTGTCAACATCATTCATGCCTATCAAACCAGCTATAGTGACTCGGGTAGTTTTTATACGGATAGAAGCTATTTTTCAAATGCCGGTAATCCGGAAACACAGGAATTGTATGATTTAAGAGATCTATACCAGGCCGATATAATGATGGTGCTCACTGGTAATGGCTACAGTTTCTGTGGTATCGCGCGGACCATAGGTGCTACCGAATCGGAAGCATTGGCTTTGGGTAGTGAAACCTGCTCAACTGGATATTACACTTTTGGTCATGAAATTGGACACTTGTTTGGTGCCAGGCATATTATCGCTAATGATTCCAGTACAACGCCTTTTCCCTATGGTCACGGGTATTGCAACGTTACGCCAAATACCTGGCGTACTGTGATGGCATATGGTTGCCCATCCGGTACTGGGGGGCCGCGTATACAGCAGTGGTCTAATCCCAATGTATTTATTAACAATGAGCCTACGGGGACTATTGATCTTGAATTTAATGCCATGGTGATGAATGTACGTGCGGATGAAGTGGCTAATTTCAGAAGTTCAACGGATCGTTTTGATATAAATGGAGATGGTTGCATCGATCAAGGTGACCTGATTGAAATGTTGCCATATTTGGACACTTCAGTACCGCCCGCACCCGTGTCGATGGATGTCAATTACGATTCCATGGTGGATATCGATGATTACAATCTGGTGATTGCAAGCTCCGGTCTGGGATGTCAATAGTCAGGTCAGCGAGAAGGAATGCGGCTCACGAAATAATTAATCCAACCTAAAACAGGAATTTAAACCGATTCGATATAAATTTTCCCGATAGGTTTTCAATACAATATAAGGAGATAATAATGAAACGCTTAAAACTCATTTCTACAATCGCGGTGGGGCTGTTGTTCAGTTTCATCGGTGCTTTTTCCCTGGCACAAACCTTTCACGCCACCGTCTTGATTGATCGCAGCGGCTCCATGACAACGCAGACCATGCGCAACGGTGTGGTGAGTAGCCGCTGTGCTGACGCTCTGCTGGAAGCCGATCAAAAAGTGCAAAATATTTTTCTGCCGGGTACCCAGGTCAGTGTTTGGACTTACCAAAACAGTACCTACAGTAATGTGACTGGCGGCTTTGTTTCCAAAGCTGCGGCGTTATCGGCCATAAACAGTTTGGGTGGCCAAAGCTGTACCGGGACCACACCGATGGCGGACACTGTCTGCGATGCCATTGATACATTGAAGTTAGCAGCTCCAGCTACCTACCGGACGCTTTGGGTGCTGACAGATGGCGTGGAGAACTCCAGTTCCGGCAGCTGCTCGGGAGGCTCTGACGCCGACGGTATAGAGCCCTGGGACGCCACCAGCTGGCAGGGGAAGATCTGGCAGCAATTATTCCCCAGTGATACACCGCCCTACCAGGCGGCTGGCGCAGGCGCACCGGAAGTGCCTATCTATTTCGGTGTTTTTGGTGATTACATCGGTGGTCGTGTGGCCAGTCGATCTATGGACCTGGCCGGTGACACGCCAGCTGTCTCCTCCCACACTCAATTGGTGGCGGCCAGTAGCGGCTCCGGCTTTTTCGACATGGTGGCAGCCACCTCAGGTGGCTATGTGACGGAGATCGACGACCAATCCAGCCTCCCTACCTCTTCCCGCTTTGATGTGGATGGTACCGGTTGTGTCGACCAAAATGACCTGATAAAAATGTTGCCCTACCTGGACAGCACTGTACCGCCTGCCCCGGCGTCATTGGATGTGAATGGAGATTTGGTGGTGGATATAGACGACTATAACCTGGTGGTTGCAAACACAGGATTGGGCTGTGGTGGCATAAGCAAATAGCACAAACCCCATAGCTGTATTCGGGAATCAAACAGTGTGATAGTTGGTTTGATTCCCGGTTCAGTATTTTTCCTTCCGTATGCTTTCTTGGCCATTTACAGATCAGCGATACCTATGAAGGTAAGGGCGTGAAAAACTTTTCACTCCAGAAATTATCAGTACCACCACTCCGTTTTAACGCATTTATATCCCTTTCCAGCTTGCCAGGTTTTGAATTCCCGAATCTCTGATGAAGGCTCTGTTATGGTTATTAGCGCAATCTATGGACTAGATCGTGTCAAAAGGCCGGTAGTGTCGGGAGGAGTTATGAAGATTAATACAGGGAAATTGATTTTATTGATTACCAGTTTGATGCTATTTGATACCGCTGTCTGGGCGCAGCCCTGCCAAAATCCAGAGCCGGTTTGGGAGGATAATTTCGATGGCACTGAGCTGGACCTGTCCAAATGGGAGCCGATGATTGGTAACGGCTGCAGCTATGGAATCTGTGGCTGGGGGAATAATGAGCTGCAATACTACCGCGCGGAGAATGCCAGCGTCGCCAACGGACTATTGACCATAAGTGCAAACAAGGAGCGTGTAGGGGGCCAGAATTACACGTCCGCGCGTCTGCGTACTGCCAGCTTGCCCAATGGCGGCCAGTGGACCAATGGACGCTTCGAGGCGCGGATCCGAATCCCTGATGGTGAGGGCATGTGGCCGGCCTTTTGGATGCTGCCCACGGACCCGGATCAGGGTTGGCCGGTTAGTGGAGAAATCGACATTATGGAGTCCACCGGGCAGGCGGACGAATATGTCTCCGGCACCATCCACTATGGTCCTCCCTATCCGAACAACCTCTTTACCAGCAACCGCTTATTGAGCCAACCAGAGCCCTGGTCCGCGGATTTTCATATCTATGGGTTGGAGTGGGAGCCCTACGAGATGCGCTGGTATGTGGACGACCAGCTTTACGCCAGGCTCAACCCGGGTGACATCGGGGATGCTTCCTATTGGACCTTCGAGGACCACCAGTATCACTTTTTACTGAATCTGGCCGTCGGCGGTACTCTCGGTGGCACAGTGAATGATGCTCTGCTGCCGCAGACCATGCTGGTGGATTATGTGCGCGTCTACGATAGGGGACAGCCGAGCCTTGTCGGCGATCGCATAGTCGATGCTGGTGAAACCACCGCCTACTCTGTCACCGGTGCGACTGGTGACAACCCAGATTTTAGCTGGAATATCCCCTCCGGTGCGACTCTGGTTTCTGGTAGCGGCACTGATCGCATCGTCGTCAGCTGGGAAAGTAGTGGCACAGTGTCCGTTAATGTCACCGACAGCTGCGGTAGCCGTGACCTCAACCTGCCCGTGTATGTGGCTCCAAAACTCATACCGGAAATCACACTGGATGATTTTGAAACCAGTGGCGAACTGACCTACACCTTTTTTGATGGTACTTTTGTGCAGGATGCAGCGAATCCGCAGCCGGATGGAACCAACAGCTCCCCAACCGTGGCCCAATACATCCGCTCTTCCGCTGCACAGTACGACGTTATCATAGCGGCAACCAGCGCTATCCAGGACGCAGCCCCTTTCCTGTCGGGCGCCAAGGCTTTCTACATGGACCTGCTCACCAGCGCGGCACCGGGTACCCAGATACTGGTGCAACTGGAGGATAGCGCTGTCGCCACTGCCGGCAACTATCCCACTGGCCGGCATTCAAAGTACGCGGCTTACACTGGCGGGGAGGGCGGCTGGCAAAGGCTGAAATTCGAGTTGGATGATCGTATTGACGGCGGTACTGCCGACAATGCGGTGGACAGCCTGGTAATCCTGTTTGCTCCCGACAGTTACAGTGGCGATACCTATTACTGGGATAACTTTGCCATTTACGGCCTTGGGCTCCCCGGCGGGGCGCAAGTTACCGCAAGCGACCGCGCCTGTTCTGGTTTGCACTGTAACCCCGGCAGCAGCACTGGTGTGGGAAAACTCCCTCAGGATCGAAATAACTGAAGGCATAGACAGTGAGTGACCGCCGGGGAGCGTGCTCTTTCCGCTCTAGCAGGCTGTTGAAATTCGAAGAATTTCGACGCCTGGTACCGGAATATGGATGTTCCGGCAAAATCAACGACGCCTAAGTCGTTGATTTTGGGAGAAAAGTGAAAATCACATTTTTCGCTTTTCGTGTTTTGAAACAGGCAGGATGCCTTTTTCAACAACCTGCTAGGAGGCCCCCGGTGTCAGGTTTGCCCTGAGCCAGGACTGTACTGCTCGGGTTTATGAGGCTGGATCTCTATTCAAAGTAAGCAGACAGCTCCTGGTAGGCAGTGCGAATATGCTCAATTAACAATCCTACCTTCTTCGGCTGGTAGCGGGTGAAGGGGTACACCGCATAGACCCCCAGGGAGCGGGGCTGATAATCGTGCAGCAGGGGCGTGAGGTCCCCGCGCTGGATATCCTCATGCACACTGCAACGCGGGACATAGACAATTCCGCAGCCAGCCAGGGCCGCCTTGCGTAAGCCCTGGGCGTTGTTGGTGGAAAAGTTGCCAGCCACTTTTATCGACAGGGATTGCCCCCGGTGTGTAAACCGCCAGTCATGAGCCCCCTGGGCCTGATAGGTGTAGGCCAGACAATTGTGTTCAAGCAGTTCCGCCGGGGTTTGTGGCTGACCAAATTGCCGGATATATCCCGGGGCGCAGCAGACTACCCAATGGGATTGAATCAGTTTTTTGGCCACCAGGCTGGAATCGTCCATGACCGCGGTGCGAATCGCAAGGTCGACCCCTTCCTGGACCAGGTCCACTAGTGAATTGTCGAGCTGCATATCCACATTCAGATAGGGGTGTTGCTGGCAAAACTCAGCCACCACCTTCGCCAGTAACAGTTCGCCGGATATGGTAGGTACCGACATACGAATGGTACCGCCCAGGCTGTCCGACAATTGGCTTACGGCGCCAAGCGCATCCTGCACCTGCTGATTGATACCTTTGCAATGCTGGTAAAGGGTTCGGCCCTCTTCGGTGAGGCTCAGGCGGCGAGTGGTGCGATAAAGCAATTGGGCACCGAGTTCCCGCTCCAGTTTACTGATCCGTTTACTGACCACCGCGGTACTCAGCCCCGCCTGGAGGCCGGCCTCTTTAAAGGAGTGGGTCTCCACCACCAGGGCAAATAAGGCAAGTTCAGTGGCACCAGCCATGAAACCTCCGAGCACCGCTCGATTACATCGCTTTTGGAAATAGTAAGTTTATCTGTTGCTAATTTATTATCAATAGACAATGCGCTATTTTAGCTCCCGTGAGTCCTGGCCTGTGAAGGATACCCGGAATGTCTGCCCTCCCATTACCCGCTGCCAAGCGCCATACCCCCAGGCGCGTCTATCCGCCCAAACCGGACCGAGTGTACCTGTATGGCACCTGCCTGGCGGATACCTTATTCCCCCAATCCGGCCTGGATGCAATAGCGTTTTTGGAGCACCAGGGGCTGGAGGTGCTCTTTCCCAGTGGACAGACATGTTGCGGGCAACCGGCGTATAACTCCGGCTACCAGGAAGAGGCCAGGGCGGTGGCCAGGCAGCAGATCGAACAGTTTCCGCTGGATATTCCCATAGTGGTGATCTCTGGTTCCTGCGGCGGCATGTTGCGGCACCATTATCTGGACCTGTTAAAGGATGAAACTGATCTGGAAGTCGAGGCTTTTTGTGAGCGTATTTTTGAATTTACTGAGTTCCTGAATTGTGTGCTTGAGGTGAAACTGGAGGATCGGGGGGTACCAGAGAAAGTCGCCCTGCATACTTCCTGTGCAGCCCGCCGCGAGATGGATGTGCATATCACCGCTAAAGCCCTATTGGATCAACTAGGCCATGTAGACATGGTAGAGCACGCTTATGCCAGCGAGTGTTGCGGATTTGGGGGCACCTTTGCGGTCAAACACGGGGATATTTCTGGCGCGATGGTGCAGGACAAGGTCAAGCACTTGTTAGCAACGGATGCGGTGCGTTATGTCAGTGCCGACTGGGGGTGCATGATGAATATCAATGGTGCACTGGAGTACAAAAAAAGCGTACTTCGGGGCGAGCATATCGCCAGCTACCTGCTGCGTCGCACCCGGGGAGACAAGCTATGAGCGTGAAAGCCGACACCATCGCCACCGACGGCAGTAAACATGCTCTCAG
The DNA here is from genome assembly GCF_040742695.1 of Microbulbifer discodermiae. Taxonomy (NCBI): domain Bacteria; kingdom Pseudomonadati; phylum Pseudomonadota; class Gammaproteobacteria; order Cellvibrionales; family Microbulbiferaceae; genus Microbulbifer; species Microbulbifer discodermiae. The sequence continues at coordinate 10,464 of NZ_JBFLAB010000024.1, forward strand.
TGCCAGCCGGTTTCGCCACAATGTTGTCCGGGATCTGGCGAATCCAGAATTGCGAAACAACTTTCGCATGGCTATGGACCACCTGGTGGACAAGCGACGACAGGCGTTTTCCTCTGAAGATGAACTGGAAACCCTGCGCCGCAAGTGCCAGTTGATCAAACAGCGCTGCTTGCGGAAGTTGCCGGAGTTATTGGAGCAATTGGAAAGCAAACTGGAGCAGAATGGTATTAGGGTGCACTGGGCGGAAACCGCTGCGGAAGCCAACGATATCATTGCGGCGCTAATACAGGGCAGGAACGGCAAACAGGTGGTGAAGGGCAAATCCATGGTATCGGAAGAGACCGCCCTCAATGACCACCTGCTGGGCAAGGGTATCCAATGCCTGGAAACCGATATGGGCGAGTTTATTGTTCAGATGGCCGGTGAACATCCGTCCCATATCATCATGCCGGCGATTCATCAAAATAAACGCCAGGTGGCCGAACTGTTTACGAAACAGGTTCCCGGCTTTGATTACAGCACCGACGTGGATACCCTGATCCAAACGGGCCGAGAGACACTGCGTACCAAGTTCTGTCACGCCGATGTGGGGGTGACCGGGGTAAACTTCGCGGTGGCGGAAACAGGCACCCTCTGTCTGGTGGAAAATGAGGGCAACGGGCGTATGGTAACCACTGTCCCGGACATGCATATCGCCATTACAGGCATCGAGAAGGTGGTGGAGTTCCTGGAGGATGTGCCACCGCTACTCAGCCTTTTGACCCGCAGCGCCACCGGGCAGATCATTTCCACCTATTTCAATATGATCACTCACCCGCGCCGAAGGGGTGAAAAAGACGGCCCTAAGGAAGTGCATCTGGTGTTGCTGGACAATGGCCGCAGTCAGGCCTTCGCCGATGAGGAATTGCGCCAAACCCTGCAATGCATTCGCTGCGGGGCCTGTATGAATCACTGCCCGGTGTATACCCGTATCGGTGGCCACGCCTATGGCACAGTGTATCCGGGGCCCATCGGTAAAATTATTTCACCCCATATGTTGGGGCTGGATGCCACCAGAGACCTGCCGACGGCATCATCCCTGTGTGGTGCTTGTGGTGAAGTTTGCCCTGTGAAGATACCCATCCCGAAAATCCTGCTGCGCTTGCGCAAGGAATCGGTTAAGCCCAAAGCGGAATCCGCAGTAGTCAAAGGCCAGGGTAGTAGTCGAAAATCACTGGAAGCGGGGATCTGGAGCCTGTGGCGTCGGCTGAATACATCTCCCGCCATTTACCGCGCTGTCCTGTGGCTGGCGAGCCGCGGCCGCTGGTTGATGCCGAAAAAGGCGGGGGCCTGGACCCGCTACAGAACCCTGCCCAGGCCGGCGCCACGTCCACTGCGTGAATTAGTTAAACAGCGCGAAAAAAGAGGAGAGTGGGATGAGAAGCGCTAAGGCCACTATTCTTGCCAGGTTAAAAAAACACCTGGGGGATGCAGGTAAAGTCCCCTTTTCTGCCGAACCCGCGGCAGTTCCGCAAAAGTTGGATCGTGCACAAAATGTGGACAGATTTATAAGACTGCTTCGTGAAAACCGTGCCCATGTGGTACCCATCAAACGCGATGACATTGCCAGAGTTGTCAAAAACCAGTTGCAACAACGCGGTGTAGGCCAACTGATGGGTGCAGGGCATTGGCTGGAAAGCCTTGAGGAACTTGAGGACGAGATCGCGTTTAGTACTTTTTACTCTACTATCGACGGTCACAAAGAGGCGCTGTTCAACTCGGTCCCCGCTGCCATCACCGGTTCCCACTGCGGCATAGCCTCCACAGGTTCCATTGTATTATGGCCGGATGCCGCAGAGCCGCGGAGCCTATCGCTGGTGCCGCCCCTGCATATCGTGGTGGTGGAGCAAAACGCGATTTACAATGATTTTGGCGATTTAATCAAAAGCCAGTGCTGGAGCGGGCAACTGCCCTCCAACGTAGTGCTTATTTCAGGACCATCCAAAACCGCGGACATTCAGCAGACACTGGCTTATGGTGCCCATGGCCCCCGGGAACTGGTGGTGCTACTGGTAGAATAACCAGCGAGTACACACAATCTGGGGCCTGACAACTGCAGTTCCGTCACTACCTGCTCAATTGGGTAATGCACCTTCTGGGGTTGTGTGAACTAGTTAGTCAATCAACAGCTACAGGCTCCCTGCAAGGCGGACCCGTGGCGCCACTTGGACGGCGCTCCGCTCGTCAAGAACAACCTGCCTGACCTTCGCGTAGCGCCCTGCTAAGCGGTGCCGCAGGTTCCCCTGAGGCAGGAACGAATTAATCAGAAGTTCCCTAATAGGTTGTTAAAAAAAGGCATCCTGCCTGTTTCAAAACAAAAAAAGCGAAAAATGTGATTTTCACTGTTCTCCAAAAATCAACGACTTAGGCGTCGCTGATATTGCCGGAACATCCATGTTCCGGCAGCAGGATGTACCCGGTTAAGTTCCTAGTGTGCCAATGGAAAGCCGTGGTAGCGGGTGTCTATGTTTTTGTAAAGTACATCCGAGTAGCCGGCTGTGTTAATATGGCAGCTATGGACTGATTGACCCCTCAATAAGGGCTTAAGTGTGAAAAAAAGCTATTTGGTGCAAAAAACCAGCAATATCCTGCTGGATCAGATGCAAAAAATTGCCAAATCATCCCACCCTTACCTGCCCAGTGACTTGGCGCTTGCATCGGAGCTGGACGTCAGCCGTACCACGATTCGTACTGTCATTGAGAACCTGGAAAAAAAAGGCCTGATCAGGCGTGATAGCGCCGGCAAGCGTGTGCTGCGCAAGCCGAAGAAATCTGATTACTACGATATCAGTAGTGCGCCCTCCTCCAAGGAGGAAGTGATTCAGCGTTATTTTCTATCTTTGATTAACGGTGGGCAGCTGTTGCCCGGAGACCGCTTTTCAGAGCTGGAACTGGCGAAACAGTCCGGTTGCAATACGGTGACCGTCAGAGAGTTTTTGGTCAAGTTCTCCCGTTTCGGCTTGATTGAAAAAAAGCCCCGCTCCCAGTGGCAAATGGTGAAATTTGATGATCAGTTTGCCGAAGAGTTGATAGAGTTTCGCAAGGTATTGGAAATGCGGGCCCTGGTGAAGCTCCTGGAGCAGGATGATGACCACCCAACCTGGCAAGAACTGCGCGAAGTGCTGGATGCCCACCAGGCGGTGAAGAAGGATTTTGACAGGCGTTTTAGGGAAGTGCCGGACCTGGATGCAAGGTTGCATTTGGCAATCCAGACGGGTGCCAATAACCGTTTTATCAATCAGTTCTTTGAGGTGGTCTCCTTCGTGTGCCACTACCACTACCAGTGGGAAAAGACGGGTGAAAAAGAGCGCTTATGGGTGGCGCTGAATGAGCATATCGATTTGTTGATTGCGATTCTGGCTCATGACGTGGCTGCAGCGGTCAAGGCGCTGGAAGTGCATCTGGATTCGGCCGAACGCACCCTATTGGAGTGTTCGACCAACGTCAATCGCCGGGCCGCCTAAGCCCGTATTTAACCCAATTCTGCAGCGCTAACAGCCTCTCATTTGGCAGTTCCTTTTAGGGGCCGGTCCCCTGGCGTTTTTAATTTTCCACTGCTATTCGGCAGCTTCCCAACCCCATATTTCGTCGAGTCTACCTCGTGCAAGGCCCCATGAGCTGCGGCCCTGAGTAGGGTATTGCGCAGTGCATGCCACTTCTCATCTTAAGGTCCGGAGCAAATTTGCCTTCTTTGTTTGTCGACAAAGTGTCATTGACATGGTGGCAAAACTTGGGTAAGTTCGGATTGTATTTTTATTAATAATATTCTGCAAGAGAATAAAGCAGGCTGGTTGGGGTGGCATACCAGCGCCCTGCCTGTGCGGGTTCTGTTGGCGCATGCTTTGCTGTCTGCGGCTGGCCGCCCGCCAAAGAGTGGCGTGTTGCGGTAAAGGTTTCACCGGAGATGCCGGGCATATAACCATACCGCCCAACACCGCAACGGTAAGCGAAGTGAGCAGCTTGTAGAGATAAAGACAACAGCACGAAATGAAATTCAATGGAAGCCACCGGCCACCTCAAGGCTGCTGAGTGGAGTAACTATCAGGTTGGAGCCGGCGGTTGGAGCCGGCGGTTGGAGATGGATTGATATCGCAACCAATACTGGCTTCCCGCAATGGCCTTTTGGGAGGCAATACTACGCATAAAGATAGAGCGAAATTAACAAAAAGAGGAAAATAAAATGAAAATCAGCTGTTTTAGTAAGGCGGCAAAGCAATTATTTGTACTAATCGCCATATTTTGTTCAAGCAATGTGAGTGGGGTAGAAATCCCCCAAGCCGGGACCAATCCCATTGTCATAGACCAGTTAAAAACTACAGATAACGTTACTTACTTGATGGCAGCGGCTGCCGCGAGGCCGGATACCACAAGTGTTCAATTCTATGGACAGCCGAAGCATGCGTGGCTTCAGTCAGTCGATAATACCGAATACCTGGATTGGACGATACAAACAGGCAATGGTGAAAACTTCCATGTGACAACGCTTGTATCGGCATCAGCGGGTGAATCCTTCAAGCTTGAAATTTTGGGAACTTCCAATAGTCTTTCCTATACGCTGACTTCCGCTGGTTGGCAACGACATGATAGCGGCACTATATACATACCGGCGGGTACCAACACTCTGCGTTTTACCCGTACTTCCAACAACGGTGACATCCACATCAAGTCACTGGAACTGATTGCTCAGGCAGATATGCAGGATTACTTGAATCGGGTAACTGCATTTAAATCCGATACGAGCAAACTAAGCAATGCCAGATATGGCCTGATGTTTCAGTATGGAGCCTGGGGATATCCACAATCCGGTTCGGCTAAAAGTATTGATGATCAGGCGGCAGATTTCAATGTTCCTGCCTTTGTTCAGCAGGTAAAAAATATGGGTGCGGAATATGTTATTTGGTCCGCCACCTGGTGGACCTATGAATTCAATGCACCTATATTAGCTGTGGATAGTTTATTAGGGCATTCTAATCGAACTTCCGGTCGCGATCTTATTAATGATATAGCGACAGCATTGGACGCGGAGGGGATTGATTTTTATCTGTACTACCACACAGGGCAAGACAGTCATCTCGGCTATAATTCCACGGACTGGTGGCAGTTACAAAACTGGCCTTCGGAATTTAGAGCTACAGGAACCGGTGATCGAACCACCTTTTTTAATAACTGGAAAACAGTTATTTCGGCAATTGGTAATCGCTATGGTAACCTGCTTGATGGCTGGTTTTTTGATGACGGACTGGTGTATTACCCCGCACCCTTCGAGTCATTAGGTGCCGCCGCTAAAGCGGGGAATCCGGACCGGCTGATTTCTTATAACCCCTGGATCGTCGCACACTATACCGACTTTGAAGATGTATCTTTTGGTGAGCATTGTAAATTTTCAGGGGCTCCCGTAGGTGGTAGTGGGCTATACACATCGACAGGAGATTCGGGTTTGTATGGCCACTGTATGTGGAGAATGGAAAATGATTGGGGAATTCGTTCGGCTAACCAATCGATAGGATCACCCAATTACACGGTGGCCTCTGCAACAGCTAAAGTTCAGAGCGACTCCAGCCGAAAAGTACCGACATCGTTTAATTTAATGATGTACGAAGATGGCACAATGTCCCAGGCATCGGTTGATGTACTTGTTGGAATGAAAACTGCTTTAGACAACGCCTGTGTCGACAACTGCATTGCGATTAATAACTCCGAGCCAGAAATTACCTACAATGGTAACTGGCGCCTAAGTAGTAACCGAGGCGTTGGCGATTATCAGGACGATGTTCAATATACCCGGCAAAATGGCGACTATTTTGAGTATAGTTTTACTGGTAGCGGTATCAGAGTCTATATGCCGGTATATAATGCGGGAGGTGATATTGAAGTGTTTATAGACGGCGTTAGCCAGGGCACAGTTAATGTCTATGCGCCGGAAGTGGGATCCAATAGCAATTCGCAAATGAAAGTATATGAAAAATCCGATTTATCGGCAGGTCCTCATACAATTAAGCTGGTTAAGCTTAACGGGCCCTATATGCAACTGGACAAGCTCGAAGTAATTGGTAATTTCAAAGTATTGAATAATACCGATCCGGATATTGGATACAATGGGAACTGGAGCCTCAGCAGCAATCGGGGTGTTGGCGATTACCAGGACGACGTTCACTATACCCAGCAGAACGGTGATTATTTTCAATACGTTTTTACCGGCACCCGTATAAGTGTCTATATGCCGGTGTATAACGCGGGCGGCGATATCGAAGTTTTTATCGATGACGTCAGTCAGGGCATATTTAGCGCTTATGCCTCTGAAACAGGATCTAGTGCTAACTCGCAGCAGAAGGTATATGAAACTGGTGGCCTGGCGGCTGGCAGACATACTATCAAACTGGTCAAGCTCAATGGCTCCTATATGCAGTTCGACAAACTTGTGGTGACTACACCCCGATGTATGTCAACGAAGTTGCCGCGTTCACTGATCAAGCGGCCATGGATTTGCACTCCGCAGTAGCTTGATTTTCCTTTGGCGGGTTGAGCCATATTTCGCCAACCTGGTTCCAATTCCGGGTTTCGCGTGCCCAGCGCTCTGGTGTGGGCTGCCGGGCCTCCTCGTACACAGCCGGCCGCCGCTGTAGCGCTGATGTCTCTTCGCCACTGTGACGTTGATTCGGTGTCACATAGCGGATGAACGGCAAGTACGCCACGCCCGTAGGCCGGTACCGCTGAGCGTCCGGCCGAATTTGTTTCCATGGGCTGGGGTAGGCAATATTTATATATATAAAGTGACTGCCGACTCGCCAAAGGTAAATTTGTACAAATATTTGAGAGTTGAAAAAAGTTCAGTGATAGATTGAATATTATAGAAAATAAACATTCCTTTGATAGGGTTTGAACGAAGCGGTGGCATGGCTGTGGAGCTCGTCAGCACAGCTGTCATGCCGAGCAATTTTCGGTCTTAGATTTTGCCGGAAAAACCGCCTGAAACCTTTTCCATGCTTTCGGTCATGCCCCATCTACAGGGTTCTTCTCCCTTGCAACCGGGTCCAGGTCCTGAGTATACCGTTTTGTTGTTACTGGCTTTGCCCGCCCTCAAGAGCACCAGAGCGACTTTCGGCAGCGCACAGATACTGCGACGGTATTGGCTGGGACTCACTCTAGCCATTGTCAACGGGAACTGATCTGCCCCGCGCCGGCCCCTTTACTGCAACAGTGGACCACCAACCTTGTCATTAAAAGGTCAATTTCCCGGGCTCATCGAGGACCCAGCTTAGGGCCCTGATTGGGCGACGCCTACAGGCTGTGATGGTTGATCCGGAGCTTCCCGGCCGACCGGGCCAGGGGCGACTGCAGGCTAGACCACTCTGTGTTCAATCCCGTCTCGTGTCTTTATAGTTTTAAATGACTTTTTCTCTTTTCAGTTAATCCTCTAAGAAGATATTGGCTGAAAAATGACCAGATTGGGGTAATAACTCAAGGGTCACCGACTGGATTGAGAAGGTCCCATACAAGGTTGACAACATCAGAGGGGTCATGCATCCTTGCTGTCATCTATTAATAAAAAACAGGCTGATGTGAATCCACCCAAGCGGGAACAGGCACTGTGACCTCAAGGAAGAACGAATTTAATAGATAGGTTGGCTTGTAATCACTGGCAACAGTGGATGCTTTGCCTGAAGAAGGCTGTTCTACCTTAAACAGGACCGGAGTAGAGATGAAAAAATATAATGGCAGTGATGAGTTTTTCCCAAGAAATAGAATGTCTGTAGCTGTAGCTCAATCGGTTAGAACTCTTGCTTTGGCAGCTACAATTGTACCTTTGACTCAACCTGTGCTTGCCCAGAACGGAGCGGATACAACTATTGAGGAAGTTCAAGTAGTAGGTATTAGAGGCAGTCTGGAAAGTGCATCCGAAATCAAGCGGGACCTGGATGTTGTTGCTGATGTGATATCTGCTGAGGACATTGGCAAGTTTCCCGACCAAAATCTGGCGGAATCCTTGCAGCGGATAAGTGGAGTCCAGATTTCCAGAAATCGAGGCGAAGGCCAGGATGTGAGTGTACGGGGGCTCAGCCCTGATTTTACCCGGGTCCAGTTTAACGGTCGGACACTGCCATCGGCAACAGGTGGGCGGAGTTTTGATTTTACTATTCTGCCTTCCGACTTTGTTAGTGCCCTGGAAGTTTACAAAACCCCTTCGGCAGATATGGAAGAAGGCGCCCTGTCGGCAACAGTAAACGTGAAAACTCCGCGCCCACTGGATATCGGTGAGCGATCTGTGGTAACTAGCGTGAAAGCAGTTCGAGAAGATAACTCTGGTGAAACAACCGGAGATATATCTGCGCTGTATTCTGATGTATTCGCCGATGGCGAATTCGGTATTACCTTAGGCGCTCATTATGATAAGCGTTCGGTTGAGTCCCATATATTCGAGGCGTTTGGTCTGGAGCCGGGGTCGGAGGGTGCACGCGCGCCAACCCCAACATTGGATTACAATCTTGATGGTGATTCAGATGACAGTTTCCGGTTTAATCACGCATCCAATTTTTCGCAGTTGCAGGAAGATCGGGAGAGAACAACGTTATTGGCCACTTTGCAGTGGCAGCCGACAGATGATTTGGATATCTGGTTCGAATCACTTTATTCAGAATTTGATATCGTTGGCGCATTACCACTGAATTCGTTTCGCTGGACCAATGTACTCGGTAGCGTAACTGACAGTAATATCGCTCCTGATCCGCTGGGCTCCGATGGCTTGATTGATTTTCTTGCAATAGACGGAGTGGATAACCGTAACAATGCCAGAACTACCAATAGTAATGACAAATTGACGGCATTCTCCTTGGGAGCCAAATATTTCTTGGGTGATTGGGTGGCAGAAGGTGAAATAGCCTACGGTAAGTCAGAGAACTCCATAACTTCCCTTTCCCATGAAGTGATTGGGCGTGCGCGCGCTTCGTATGATATTAGGAATAATCCGGGCGGAATTCCTCAGGTTGAATATGCTGATGGCTTCGATCCTATGAATAGAGCCAATTTCAGGTCCCTTGGCTTCAATGGTAACCTGGATCAGCCGACGGAAGATGAGAACCTGGATGTTAGATTGGATCTTGACCGGGATATCGACTTGCAGTTGTTTGATGCACTGTCGTTCAATAAGCTGGAATTTGGTGTTAAATATAGCGCGCGTAAAAAATTCAATGGTTACCGTCTTCTGGGCGTTGATGCAGAAACTCTGGCTGGGCTGTTGGGTGAGGCATATGATCCGAATGTCGAAGGCGGAAGCTTTGATGCCAGTAATTATCTGACTGTTTATGCGCCTGATGATTTTCTGGATGGCGTTAGTGGTTCTACAGCATTTCCTCAAACCTGGCTTTCTGCTGACGTTGATACACTTTTGAATATCGTGCCTCTATCTACCTTGGTGGAAAACGGTACTATTACTGAAGGTGGTTCAGATGAAATTAATGTTGAGGAGGAAGTACTTGCGGGTTACGCTAAGTTAAACTTTGAGGGGCTGGACGGACGCCTTTCGGGTAATTTTGGCGTGCGTATTGCCTCTACAGATCAGGAGTCCAGAGGCAATATTGCTGACTTCAGCACAGTGCGCTTTGATCAGGGTGGTGCGGCTACATTTGTTGATACCAGTCCCAGTTCCACGAGTCGCTCTTATACCGAAGTGCTGCCCAGTTTTAATTTACGCTATAACATCACGGATGATGTATTGGTGCGCTTTGGCGCGGCTCGGGTTATGTCGCGACCATCACTCTCAGTCCTGTCTCCTGCAACTTCCATCAATGTCAACGTTAGAACAATTTCTTCAAGTAACCCCAACGTCGATCCCTTCCTGGCGGATCAATTAGATTTGTCCCTGGAATGGTACTTTGCCGATGGGGGAATGATTTCTGTTGCTCCCTTTGCAAAATTCATTGATTCCTTTGTAGTCAGCGCGACAAAGCAGGAGCAAGTCACCTATACCGACTTGGGGGGCGCAAACCCCCAAACCGCATCCTTTACCAGATTCTTGCCGGACAACGGCAGGGGATCAGATTTGTATGGCCTCGAGATTAATTATCAACAACCACTGGACTTTATCGCCGATGGATTCGGGTTGATAGCTAATTTTACTGTTGTGGATGCGGATGACGTGCAAACTGCGGAAGGCGGTCCGCTACTGCCTTTGGATGGGCTGTCGGAAATCAACTACAACCTGGTTGGGTACTACGAGAATGATATATTTGGTGCCCGGTTGGCCTACAACTATCGTGACGAATTCGTAAACAGTGGAACCAATTATTTTGGGGATGGCTCCTTTACTGAGGAGTATAAACAACTTGATTTCTCATCCAGCATAGAAGTCAGTGAAAATGTCAGCGTCATTTTCGAAGCGCTGAACCTTACCAACGAAGTTCTTGTACAGGTCAATAGTCTGGGGGTAAATCGTGGGGTAGAGGATGTTGGTCGTAGAATAACAATGGGAGCTCGTGTCAAATTTTAGCAACCAGTAACTACTCGAAAGGGGTAAGTAATTGCCCCTTATCGGAACATATTAAAGCTAAGTTAGAATTGATTTCTCTTAAGAGTATTAAGATTTATGGGTTTCAGAATATTATTGTTGGTTACCTTGTTGGTCGGCTGCTCGAAAGGCCCCATTGAAAACGGTAATAACCCGGCGATCTCCGGCGAAATCGTGACCATCCGGGTTTCTCCGAACTACGACAATTCCAGTGACGCTGATAGCCTGGAGGGTGCTCTATCCAAGGCGCGGAAGTTATTGGCAGGTGGGCGCGGAGTTTCTATAGAGCTTGTGAGTGGAACCTATTATCTGAAAAATACTATTAGGCTTGGTCCGGAATTTTCCGGTAGTAATTCTTTCCCGTTTACTATTAAGGCTGAAGACGACGGAAAAGCAGTGCTGAGCGGTGGAGAGCGCCTGAACTTGAAATGGGAGCCCTTCAATAACCACTTACTAAAAGCAAAAATTTCCACCCGCCCATTTGATCAGCTGTATATAAACGGCAAAAAACAGGTCAGAGCACGTTATCCCAATTTCAATGATTCAGTTTCAGTTTTTAACGGATATGCCGAAGATGCCATATCTCCTGAACGGGTCAAGACCTGGAAAAATCCTGTTGGCGGGTATGTTCACGCCCTGCATGAAGGTCGTTGGGGTGGAATGCACTATGAAATTGTTGGCGTAAAAGAAAACGAAGAATTAGAGCTGCGTGGGGGATTTCAAAATAATCGACATTCACAAATGCACCCTAAGTACCGTTTCGTTGAAAATATATTTGAAGAATTGGATGCGCCTGGAGAATGGTTTTATGATCATCAGGAGGGTGTTTTATATTACTACCCGGCTGATAATGTCGACATCAATTCGGCAACTGTAGAGGTTCCACGTCTTGACCGTTTGCTTGAATTAAGTGGCAGTGAGGAAAAGCCCGTTAAAAATATAGTTATTCAAGGTTTGGAATTTGTACACACAAACTATACGTTTATGCAAACCAAAGAACCCCTGCTGAGAAGTGATTGGACTATCTATAGGGGTGCAGCAGTTACGTTGGAGGGAACTGAGAACTGTGAAGTGAAAGAGAATAGATTCCATGACCTGGGTGGCAATGCAATTTTTGTAAGCAATTACAACCGTAACGCAATAATCTCCACTAATGAAATCTTTGATATAGGTGCTTCGGCCATCAGCTTCGTCGGCGATGCGGATGCAGTTAGATCACCTAGCTTTGAATACAATGAATATGTTTCATACAAAGAGATGGATTTGGAGCCAGGTCCCAAGTCAGATAATTACCCGGCGCTCTCTACGGTTACCGACAACCTGATTCACGATATTGGTAAGGTAGAGAAGCAAGTTGCCGGAGTGCAGTTGTCCATGAGCTCTGAAATTACTGTAAGCCATAATTCTATCTACCATGTGCCTAGAGCGGGCATCAACGTCAGCGAGGGGACCTGGGGCGGTCACATTATTGAATACAATGACGTATTTGATACAGTCCTTGAAACCAGTGATCACGGAGCCTTCAATTCCTGGGGTAGAGACAGGTTCTGGCATCCGGATAGACAGGAAATGAATAGATTGGCGAGAATGCATCCAGGCCTTTATAAATTGGATGCATTGAAGCCTATAATTATCAGGAACAATAGATTTCAATGTGATCATGGCTGGGACATTGATCTTGATGATGGTTCTTCCAACTACCGAATATATAACAACGTAGCATTGAGCGGGGGAATTAAATTACGTGAAGGGTTCGATAGAGTAGTAGAGAATAATGTCGTTATCAATAATGCAATCCACCCTCATGTGTGGTTTGAGAAAAGTGGTGATGTTGTTAAGAGGAATATTCTATTCTCAGCTCACAAGCCAATACTGAATGATTATTGGGGAGATGAGGTGGATAAGAATTTCTTTACCAATAAGGATGACTTGTCTTCGTCCCAGGCGTTTGGAACTGATTCGCTTTCCATGTTTGGTGAAGTTGATTTTATTGATCCGGGACATGGAGACTATACCGTAAGCTCTACTTCGGGGGCGCTTGATATTGGTTATGAAAATTTTCCCATGGACAATTTTGGGGTTAAAAGTCCACGGCTAAAAGCCAAAGCGAGGGTCCCGGAATTTCCCAAGATCTTCGATCGCGGAGATGCATTTGATGGTCATGGAACCCTTGAAGTATTAGGCGCAACATTTAAAAGTGTAACAACTCTGGGTGAGCAGTCTGCTTTGGGATTGCCGGATATTGCCGGTGCATTTGTGGTGAACATCGAACAGGATAGTAAATTTGCGCAAGCCGGATTAAGGAAAGGGGATGTAATTTTACGGGTATTTGACAGCGAATTTGGCGGGAGTGATCAAGTTAAAGGTGTTAGTGATTTTCTGTCATCTTATAAGGCGCGAAAATGGCGTGGATTTATTGAAGTAGTAATTTTTCGCAACCAAAATGAGCAGGAACTTAAAATCAATTTGCTCGATTGATAGTGTTTGGCATACGTCTGACCATCCAGTGCTCTTTTTAGTATTGGCTACTCTTGTGCCAAATTGAGTGGTTGACAGAGATGCAGTGTGAAAAATTTGAGACATCGGGAGTGCCACGCAGAGTGCTACTGAGTGTGAAGGCGATAGATAGTATTGAAATGAATGACAAGCGGTTTATTTTATTGAATGACAGCGACAATGTGTTGATATGCTGTGGATATGTCGCGGTAGGAGATTCGGTGCTTCTGGACGGCAAGAGAGTTACTGTTTTAGACGAGATCAATATTGGTCATAAGGTTGCCCGCAGAAAGATTGAACAAGGGGAAAAGATCATTCGCTATGGTGCAGCAATAGGTTCTGCCGTCGCTGACATCGCTTTCGGTCAACACGTACATTTCCATAACATGAAAAGCGATTATATTCCCGGTCATACCCGGGAGAAGAAAATGGGGGTTGAAGGGTGAAGGGCTATTTGCGTGCGGACGGGCGCAAAGGTATCCGCAATGTTGTGCTGGTCGCCTACCTTGTCGAATGTGCCCACCATGTGGCCAGGGCGGTAGTTACCCGGGCTGACTCCAATGCTGTGCAGTTAATTGGCTTCCCCGGCTGTTACCCCAATGATTACTCTCTCAGGATGATGGAGCGCTTGTGTACGCACCCCAATGTCGGTGGCGTGGTTGTCGTTTCTCTGGGCTGCGAAGGTTTTAATCGCGAGCAGTTGCATCGGACCGTTGAAGAAAGCGGTCGCCCGGTGAGCACCCTGGTGATCCAGGAGTCCGGTGGTACCAAGGGTACCATTGATGCGGGCGTGGCTGCGGTTCACCGCACCCTGGATCAGATCGCCGCTACACCAGTGGTGGATATGACCGTGGAAGACCTGGTTATAGGCACCATTTGTGGTGGCTCGGACGGCACCAGTGGCATCAGTGCCAATCCCGCAGTGGGTCGCAGTTTTGATATGTTGGTTGAGCGCGGAGCTGCCTGTATCTTCGAAGAGACCGGTGAGCTGATCGGCTGTGAGCAGGTGATGGCCGAGCGTGCCGCGACTCCCGAACTTGGGCGGGAAATCCTGGCAGCGGTGCGCAAGGCTGAGGACTATTATCGGGCGATGGGCTACGGCAGCTTCGCCCCGGGTAATGCCGAAGGGGGTTTGACCACACAGGAGGAAAAGTCCCTGGGGGCCTATGCCAAATCCGGTGCTTCTCAGATTCAGGGCCTGATCAAGCCCGGTGATCTGGTACCCCAGGGAGGCTTGTACCTGCTGGATGTAGTGCCTGATGGCGAGCCCCGGTTTGGCTTCCCCAATATCGTCGATAATGCAGAAATCGTCGAACTCATTGCCTCCGGCTCTCATCTTGTCTTATTTACCACAGGCCGCGGCTCAGTGGTGGGGTCAGCCATTGCTCCGGTGGTTAAAATATGTGCAAACCCGGAGACTTTTAGAAAGCTCGCGGACGATATGGATATAAATGCCGGCAAGGTGATTGAAGGTGAAGCCTCTGTCGACAGTGTGGGGGAGGAAATCTATCGTCTGGTGTGCAAGGTGGCCGCAGGTGAACCAACCAAATCTGAAACGTTGGGCCACCAGGAGTTTGTCTTGACATACAAGCAGTTTGAGCCCATTGGACCTTCCTGCTTGCCTGGTGTAATTAAAGTGGGTCCCGGCTGCAGCGGCAGCTGATACCAGTAGCGAACCTTGGGGGGCTGGGCGCAATGATGGTGAACAAGAGACAAATTGGCAGGACTTCACTTGCGGTTTCCGAACTGGGCTTTGGCGCAGCCACTTTGGGTAATCTCTACCACCCGATGTCCGATGAGAATGCCAGAGGGGCCATCGACAAGGCGCTGGAAAAGGGGCTCAACCAGTTTGATACGGCCCCCTACTATGGTTTTGGTTTGAGCGAGCGCAGGGTGGGGGACGCCCTGCGAAATGTCCCCAGCTCCACCTATGTTCTGTCCACCAAAGTGGGCCGAATTCTGAACAGCTGCGAAAAGGCAACGGATAAATACGGCTTTTGTTCGCCTATGCCGTTCGAGCCGGTATACGACTATTCCTATGACGGCATTATGCGTTCCTATGAGCACAGTATTCAGCGGCTGGGCTTGCCCAAAATAGATATTTTGTATATGCACGATATCGGTCGGGTCACCCACGGCGACAATCAT
Source organism: Microbulbifer discodermiae (assembly GCF_040742695.1). Lineage (NCBI taxonomy): Bacteria > Pseudomonadati > Pseudomonadota > Gammaproteobacteria > Cellvibrionales > Microbulbiferaceae > Microbulbifer > Microbulbifer discodermiae. Next base: position 25,648 of record NZ_JBFLAB010000024.1, read on the forward strand.
GAGCGGCTGTTCCGCATCGCCATGGAAGGTGGTTACAAAGCCATGGATGCTCTGCGTTCCCAGGGATTGGTGAGTGCGATTGGGCTGGGTGTCAACGAATGGGAAGTCTGTGAGCAGGCCATGGATTATGGCGATTTTGACTGCTTCCTGTTGGCGGGCCGCTACACTTTATTGGAGCAGCGGGCACTGGAAACCTTTTTACCCCGCTGCGTGGAACGTCAAACCTCCATAGTGTTGGGTGGGCCCTATAATTCGGGTATTCTCGCGACGGGCGTTAAGCGTGATGATATGGTCCCCAATTACAACTATGCACCCGCACCTAAGCAAATCATTGAAAAGGTCGCCCATATCGAAGCCCTGTGTGAAGAGTTCGGGGTTCCCTTAGCTTCTGCGGCGCTACAATTTCCGCTGGCACACCCTGCAGTGGTCAGTGTTATTCCCGGTTTGAGCAGTCCCCACCGAGTCGAGACAACCGTGGAACAAATGCAATTCAGGATTCCCGATGCATTTTGGCGCGCGCTACAGGCTGCGGAGCTATTGCACCCGCAGGCACCTGTTCCAGCATCGCGAGAGGGTTAATGCCAGTGTTACGTATTGATGCGCATCAACACTGCTGGCAGCTCTCACGGGGTGACTACCACTGGTTAACACCTGACTTGAAAGAAATATACAGGGATTTTTTGCCGGCAGACTTGCGGCCACTATTGGCCGGGGCTGGAGTCAGCAAGACCGTGCTGGTGCAGGCGGCGGCCAGTGAGGAGGAGACTGCCTTTATGTTGCGTCTGGCAGATGAAACGGATTTTATCGCCGGCGTGGTTGGCTGGATTGACATGGAACAGCCCACCGCAGTGGAGACGCTCGTACGCCTGGGCAGGCACCCGGCTTTTAAAGGTATCCGCCCCATGATCCAGGATATTGCCGATACCCAGTGGATGCTGAAGCCGGAACTCGAGCCGGTGTTCTTGGCCCTTATCGAACTGGGTTTGACGTTTGATGCCCTGGTCAAACCGCAACACCTGGAGGTGTTGTGCCTGCTTCTGGAGCGCTATCCCGATCTCAAGGCTGTAATTGATCACGGCGCCAAGCCGGATATTGCGACTGGCAGCAAAACAAATTGGTTCGAAAATATTGGTCGAATAGCGGCGGAGACGCAAGCCTATTGCAAGTTGTCCGGCCTTATTACTGAGGTGGAGGAGGGGGCTGCAATGGATTGCCTGCTCCCCTATATGGAGCATTTGCGGGATTGCTTTGGCGCCGACCGATTGATGTGGGGGAGTGACTGGCCCGTTGTCACTACGGCGGCCAGCTATGATGCGTGGGTCAGTGCCAGCGAGAGGTTTATCGCCCGATTCGATAAAACTGAGCAGGCGGCGATCTGGGGCAAAACAGCGGCTGCTTTCTACGGCCTGGAGGCCGGCCTAAAACCCGGGCCTGTTGAATTCGAGTGAGGAACTGGTTGTGCAACAAAAATTGATTGGCAAAACAGCACTGGTCACCGGAGGCGGAAGCGGCATCGGTGAAAGTGTGTGTCTAAAATTGGCTGCTGAGGGCGCCCGCATTCGGGTGGTGGATCTGGACGGCGAGGGTGCCGGGCGTACTGTTGAACGTATTGAGGGGGCGGGCGGCGAGGCGACTGCCTATGAATGCGATATCTCCGATAGTGCGCAGGTGAAGGAAGTTTTTGCGGCGATATTGCAGAGTGCGGATATAGACATACTGATCAATAATGCGGGTATCGCCCATGTGGGTAATCTGGAGAATACCACCGAAACGGACCTGGACCGGCTATACAGTGTGAATGTAAAGGGTGTGTACAACGCTATGCAGGCCAGTATTGGTCGTATGAAGGAACGCCAAAGTGGAGTAATCATTAATCTCGCCTCTGTCGCCTCATCGGTGGGGATTGCCGATCGCTTTGCGTATTCGATGACCAAAGGCGCTGTTTTAACTATGACCTATTCGGTGGCGAAAGATTATATCAATGACGGTATCCGCTGTAACTGTATCGCCCCTGGTCGGGTGCATACGCCGTTTGTAGATAACTTTCTGCAAAAAAATTATCCGGATACTAGAGACCAGATGTTTGAGAGTCTATCAAAGAGCCAGCCCATTGGCCGCATGGGGCGACCTGATGAAGTCGCAGCACTGATAGCCTACCTGTGCTCTGATGAAGCCGCCTTTATTACCGGTTCCAATTTTCCCATTGATGGTGGCTTTGTCACTCTCAATAGTTAGTTGGAATGAGGGTTTGCTGAATCAGAGAGCAAAGGGTTTGACAGGAATTTACCTCGCCAGGTATTCACAACACGATCACTGAAAAGTAAAGCACTATAGAGTATAACAAAGGTTGAAGTGATGACTGTACTCCAAACTGCCGACGCCCAACAGCCACACGCCGACAAAAAAACGGTATTGGTCCCCAGCGCCGTTCTTGTTCCATTTGTGTTGATCACCTGTTGCTTCGCCCTGTGGGGATTTGCCAACGACATTACCAATCCAATGGTTGCAGCCTTCCAGAAGATATTCCTTACTGGGGCCACAGAGGCAACCTGGGTACAGGTCGCATTTTATGGTGGTTACGGAGCCATGGCCTTTCCGGCGGCCCTGTTTATCCGCAAGTTTTCCTATAAAGCGGGCATTTTGGTGGGGCTGGGGCTCTACGCCCTGGGCGGGCTGCTGTTCATCCCCGCCAGCGCTATGGGGGAGTTCTATCCGTTTTTGCTGGCCTACTTTGTGATTACCTGCGGCTTGTCGTTTCTGGAGACCACCGCCAATCCCTATATTCTCTCTATGGGGCCCACGGAGACGGCCACTCGCCGCCTGAATTTAGCGCAGGCGTTTAATCCCATCGGCTCACTGATAGGCATGTATACGGCTTCACAATTTATTCTGGCAAAGCTGGATGCCCGGGGTAAAGAGGCGCGGGAGCTGTTGTCTGCTGCGGATTTTGAGTCGCTAAAAGCGTCCGATCTCGCTATTGTCAGTCAACCCTATGTCATGATCGGTATCGTAATTGCGGTGATTTTCCTGCTGATTGCGCTGATGAAAATGCCCGATAGCGGGGTATCCCAGTCATTGGATGGCAGCCTCGGGGCCACATTCCGGCGTCTGCGCCAATCCAAAAAATACGTTGAGGGAGTTGTAGCGCAAATGTTTTATGTGGGCGCACAAATTATGTGTTGGACCTTCATTATTCACTATGGAACCGAGGTCTTCATGGGGCAGGGGATGGCGGAAAAAGAGGCACAGGTGTTGTCTCAACAGTACAATATTGCCGCCATGGTGATTTTTTGTGTCAGTCGATTTATCTGTACCTTCCTAATGAAGTTTATTCGCCCGGGAACCTTGTTGATGACCCTGGCCTGCGGCGGTATAACCCTGTCCCTGGGTACCATTGCCATCGGTGGTATCACGGGGCTTTACTGCTTGGTACTTATTTCTGCCTGTATGTCGTTGATGTTTCCCACCATCTACGGTATCGCCCTGAAGGGAATCGGGGGTGAGGATGCAAAATTTGCCGCGGCAGGTTTGATCATGGCGATTGTCGGTGGAACCTTTTTGCCTTTGCTGCAGGCGGCGGTTATCGATAGTTGGTCTCGCGACCTTGTGAGTGCCGTACAGGCATCATTTGCGCTTCCCTTGTTGTGCTTCGTGGTAATTGCTTTCTACGGGTACCGGACTGAGAGAATCCATGATGTCTGAGGCGGCTTCTCAAGGGATCAGGCGATACTGCCTGACCCTGGACCTGAAAGATGACCCAGCCTTAATCGAACGTTACAAGGATTACCATCGGCCGGGGAATGTCTGGCCCGAGGTGACACAAAGTATCAGGGACGCAGGTGTCTTAAAGATGGAAATATACCTGCTGGGAAATCGTTTGTGTATGGTGATGGAAGTCGATGAGAACTTTTCCTTTGAGGCCAAAGCCGCAGCCGATCGGGATAATGCCAGGGTTCGGGAATGGGAAGAGTTGATGGATCGCTTCCAGGAAAAGTTGCCCTGGGGCCAGAGTGGCGAGAAGTGGCTGCTGATGGAAACTATTTTTTCACTGTAGTTTATCCCCAGTTGGTGGGTAGACCATTTGTGCTTAGCTTTCGAGTGTGTGTTAAGAGGTTGATGACAATGAAATTATTACGCTTTGGTGATGCGGGTCATGAAAAGCCTGGCTTGATGGATACGGAGGGCAATATCCGCGATTTGTCCGCCCATATCAACGAGATCGATGGAGAATTTCTCTCTAGTGACGATTTTGCCAAAGTACGGGACCTGAATCCCGAAAGTTTGCCAAGGGTAACTGGAAACCCCCGCATCGCTGAGCCGGTTTCCCGGGTCGGCAAATTTATATGCGTGGGCCTGAATTACGCGGATCACGCCCGGGAGTCCGGAATGGAGGTTCCGCCTGAGCCGGTGTTGTTTATGAAGGCCACTTCTGCCATTAGCGGTCCCTTTGACCAGGTGGAGCTGCCTCCCCGGTCTGAGAAGAGTGACTGGGAAGTGGAGTTGGGTGTAGTGATCGGGAAGGAGGCCAAATACGTGTCCGAGGCCGAGGCTATGGATTATGTGGCCGGTTTCTGCCTGATCAACGACCTCTCAGAGCGCGAGTTCCAGATCGAAAAGCAGGGCCAGTGGATGAAGGGCAAAGGCTGTGACACCTTTGGGCCCACGGGTCCCTATCTGGTGACACCGGAGGAGGTGGGAGACTTCAATAACCTGAGTATCTGGCTGGAACTCAATGGCGAGCGTGTACAGAATGGCAATACCAACACCATGGTATACAAGGTTCCTTTTCTGGTGCACTACATCAGTCAGTTTATGAGTCTGCAGCCGGGTGACATTATCAGTACGGGCACGCCGCCGGGAGTGGGTCTGGGTATGAATCCGCCAAGATACCTGAAAGAAGGCGACGTAATGCGATTGGGTATCGACAATCTTGGTGAGCAGCGGCAGGAAGTGGTGCGTTACTCAAAGTAGCCTCTCCTTTTATACCGGTAGGGATACCGGGTCGGAACTTTTGTTCGAATGGTTGTGTCAGCCCGCTTCCACAGGGGTATGACTCCTTGGCCGACTATAGACAGTTTCGGATTGCCGCCAGCCATTGATATGGCCAACGGCGCTATCTGGTGGCCGGGGTTCATACTTTGCAGGTTACATTGGCGGGTAGAGTGATTGGCAGAGTTTTCTCGGTATAATAGGTGACCGTTTATAACGGGGCTGCGGAAAAATACAATTGCGTTTTTGATGGTTATTAATCGCTGCAAGATATGGCGTCCTGTATTGTAAGGATTTATTTTTTTAATAATCAGCCGACAATATAAGTTTCAATGAGTTCTCCACATGTCAGTCATCGAGCTGACTCCGCATTTGTTGTTTTCCAGTCAGCGATGCGCGTGAAATTCTGAGCTAGATAAAAAACCAGCAGCCCCGATAGTATGCCGGGCAATCCCTCGTATACCATGTTATGAAGCTCGAAATGGCGCCATAAGATAGCGGTGACAAACCCCACGAAGATCGCCGTAATACTGGTGAGTTGTGAGGGTTTTCCTCCAAAACTCAGTACGAGCAATAAAGGCCCAAAAGCGCTGGCGAGGCCCGACCAGGAAAAAATAACCAGGGAGAAAACGCTCTGATTATTGAATAATGCCAGTAGCAGTGCTCCGAATGTCATGAGTACTGTTGTAAATTTAAGTAACCTGGTTTTCTCTAGTTTATACGGCAGCACATCGTGAGTGATAGCTGCTGAGCAGCTTAGCAGCAATGAATCAGCAGTTGACATTGTAGCTGCAAAAATTCCCGCCAGAACTAACCCGACAAAAACAGGATTGAGTAACTCCATCGCCATAGTGGGGAGTGCAAGCTCTGCATCAAATCCCCCAACATCAGCAATATAGACCCTCGAAAGTAAACCAACCGCAGTAGCCATACAGTAGAAAAGAATAAACCAAAGATAGTACCAGGTTCTCGCCTGGCGCATTTTATCGGAGCCTTCCAATGCCATGAAGCGGACCATCACATGTGGTTGGCCAATGACCGAAAGACCGGCGAAAATCCAGCTGACGGTGAAGATCAGGAGTCCACCCCAGCCGGGCACCGGCAATTCTCGGGGAAACCAGTCGGTGAAACCCTCGATAGCGTACATTTTGTCCAGCGTATTTGCTATCCCACCCTGATCGATTAATGCTGTGGCGAACAGGGTACCCATGGCGCCTATCATTACCATTGACTGGGCTGCATCTGTCCAGATTGGTGCACGAATGCCTCCGGTAAAACAGTAGAGGCAAATGAGAATCGCACCCACGGCAGCGCCACCCCATAAAGGCCAATCCAATAAAACGTGTAGAGCTTTACTGCCGGCAATCATCTGGGCGGAGGCATATGTCAAGAGGAACAACAATGATATAAGACCGATTAAGCGTTGCACCTTGCGATGGTTTTGTCCGTACCAATTGCTAAGTACCCCGGCATAACTCACTTCACCACTTGCATGGGTTGCATCCCGTAAACGTCTATGAACATAACAAGAGGCGATAAAATCACCGCAAATCCACCCTATCATCAGCCAGATTGAAGAAAAGCCTGCTATGTAGGTGTAGCCGATCACTCCAATAAACATATAGCCGCTATTATTCGTTGCAACCGCCGATAACCCCACCAACCATGCAGGCACTTCTCCGTTGGCGAGGTAATAGTCGGTTTTCGTGCCACGGCTAAAAAATGAGGAGGATAATCCTATTACCGCAAAAAATAATAAGAACCCAATAAATGAATAAATCACAACTGCATTCCAAGTAGTTTAGTATTATAGAAAAAAGTTTCCTTAAATTTTTTTCTGTTCTTTCGTGCTGGTCTTCATTTGTGGAGCTATTCGCAAGGGGTGTTTTTGGGTCTCAATTTCATTGTCTTTTTTCAGAACCTGCTTGGTAGTGTCGACAGCCCTAACACATCGGGTATTGGTAGAAATATCCAGCTCATCAAACTTGATACACTAATTAATCCGGCAATCAAATTAATTGTCCTTCATCTGACCGCCGCCCTTAAAATTCTGCACGGTTATGTGAAAGAGCTGGCGAAACCCCTATTTTAATGGTGGCATATCCTTATGCCACAATAATCCTGTAGCTAATTGAATTTTCGGGTTTATAATCTTTATGATGCCAGGCATATAGCTGTGCCGTGCTCATGCACTTCAATCAAGGTTTCGTGCAAACTGCGCACAGTGATGTCATAGTCGGCTTCGTTGACGAAAAATTGCATATCTACATGCCGCATAGACTGATGTACAGCCAGAACTTCGATATTCTTGCTGGATATGGAGTGCACAGCTTTAGAGAGAATGCCTGGTATTTGCATATCGCTCCCTATCGCGGACACAATTGCCACTTTTCTTTGATTTAGCTCGGCCTCTGGAAAACAATTCTCTATGGCAACCTGAATACGCTTTATTGTTTTTAAGTTAGTAGATAAAAAATGCGTCAAACTATTCGCGTTTGTCTCTTTCGAAATGACATGTGCTCTAAATCTTTTGATAATGGATAACACTTCGCGGTCATAGTCGTAGATGTTCCCCGCCATATCCTGATCAAAAAGTTCCAGTGCGTAGACGCCTTTACAGCCGGCAATAATCTCTACGCAGGGAGAGTCACTGATATAATCCCTGGTGATCAGGGTGCCTGTATGGTCCGGTTCAAAAGTATTTTTTACCCGTAGAGGAATATTCTGCCTGCGAAGCCCTTTAGCCGCCTTTGGGTGAATCGCCTCCATTCCCAGATTAGCCAGCTGATCCGCGACATCGTAGTTGGTTCTTCCTATGGGAACAGCTTTTTCAGCGTCAACGAGGCGGGGGTCGGCACTACTCAAATGGAACTCTTTATGGATAATGGCCTCTTTCGCACCGGTTAATACCGCGAGTCGGCTAAAGGTCATTTCACTGTACCCCCTGTCAAAAGAGACCAGGAGGCCAGTGTCGCTATGCGCATAACCGGTAACTATTGGAAGCTGCTTACTGAGATCTATATTTGCAAAAGCATTCCGGATGCGCTCGTCCAGAGAAATGTGCCGGCTGGTCTTCCAGCCTGTCAAATCGATAAAGCAGGCATTTATTCCGTCGCGCTGCAGTAGTCTCGATGTGTTCCAGGCACTATGAGCCTCGCCTATACTGGCGAGCATCTCTCTGACAGTACCCAAGTGGGCATCCAGTGCAAAGTGGCCATGCTGGCAGAGGCTTTGTAAATCCCTCAAGCATTTCCGGGCGCCTTCGATACGCTCCTCCAGAAAAAGGTTAGCTTCTTGGAGTAGCTCGCTATCACCAAATAGCCGATAATTAATCTCGCGTAGTGTTATCCGAAGTTTGTTGAATTGAATCAGCCAGCTATCATCCTCTATCGCGCTGGCGAATAGTCCATAGATGCCGGGTTGACCGCTTTTCTTATGCTCCAGTAAAAGGTTTGTAATTCCACCATATGCCGAGACTACAAATATGCGATGATAAATTCCGTGGACATTTTCTTTGATGATATTATCCCTGACGGACTCATAATCCGTCATAGAGGTTCCACCTATCTTCTCTACTGTATGCATGGTATTTCGCTGATCCTTATATCTCCCTAATATCAGCCGGCTCAAGCTGGAGGAGGTTCTGCCTTGCAGGTTTGGTCAGGCTGGTCTTGTAAAATAGATTTTTTCATAGCGGCGCCTGTTGCTGATAAGAAGAGATAAATGCAGCTCCTTACCTCTGGCATCTTGTACCGCCCATGCGAGGCAAGCTATTTTTCGATTGTATCCGCCACTAACTCATATGCGCCATCGGAATTATGCACTTCTTTACCATTTAGTGGAGGGTTGAAGACGCAGGCCATCTTCAGTTCTTCGAAAGCGCGCAGGGTGTGCTGATCGTGTTTATCCAGGATATAAACTGTTCCAGGCGCAATTGGATGCTTTTTCCCATCCTCCTGTGTTTCAACCTCGCCTTTTCCGGAGATGCAATAAACAGCCTCCAAATGATTCTGGTAGTGCATATAGAAGTCGGCACCAGCGTATATGGTAGTAATATGAAATGAAAACCCCATTCCATCCTCTTTTAGCAGGAGTCTTGTGCTTTCCCAGTTTCCATCTGGAGAAACAACTCTTCTGTTCGACTGGTTGGCATCCGCTAGATTTCTAACTATCATATGGTTTTCTCAGTATTACTTTAAAAAGTCTCGAGCTTCTTACTTTCGTGTTGTCGGATAAAAGCTTCGTATATGCTTTTTCTGATCATGTCTGGCCGTGGAGATTTCAGGCGGGAATCTTCTCCGCTGGTAAATGCCCTTCCCCAACACAGGTTTCCTGAATTGCGGTCTCTATAATATCGATGCCCTTTTTAAGGTTTTGATTGCTGGTTATAAGTGGACATAAAAGTTTTACGATGTGGTCGTCAGCGCCACTGGTTTCAATGATCAAACCTTGCCTGAATGCGTGGCGGGTTACCTTTTCGGCAATCTGACCGCTCACGCAGTCTATTCCCTGGAACATGCCGCGGCCCTTTCTGGTGAAGTTTCCTTCACCATATTTGTTCACAATGTTGTCTAGGCGCTCCGAGATATAGGCCCCTTTTCGCTTTGTTTCCTCTGCAAAGTGATTTTCGGACCAATAGTTGTCGATGGCGGATTTTGCGGTCACAAAAGCCAAGTTATTGCCGCGAAAGGTTCCATTATGCTCGCCGGGTTTCCACTGATCCAGTTCCGGCTTCATTAATACGATAGCAAGTGGCAGTCCATAGCCACTCAGGGATTTGGAGAGTGTGACTATATCCGGGTCTATACCGGCTTCCTCAAAACTAAAGTAATCTCCAGTACGACCGCAGCCGGCCTGGATATCGTCAACAATCAGCAGCAAACCATGCTTTTTACACACCATTTGCAGGCGTTTGAGCCAGTCTATACGCGCAACATTGATACCACCTTCTCCCTGAACTGTTTCCACAATGACAGCGGCAGGAGAGTTGATGCCGCTGCTGGAGTCTGACAGGACTTTGTCCAGGTATTCAGTGGTGTCAATGTTTTCGCCAAGATACCCGTCGTAGGGCATGCGGTGGGTGCCGCTCAAACAGACTCCGGCTGCGTCCCGGTGGTGCGCATTACCCGTAACCGCCAGGGAGCCCAGGCTGACCCCATGAAATCCGTTAGTAAAGGAAACAATATTTTGCTGCCCCGTGACATTGCGGGCAATTTTCATGGCTGCCTCTACGGCGTTCGTTCCTGTGGGCCCGGTAAACTGAACTATATACTCCATATTTCTGGGTTTGAGAATTTTATCATTAAACGTCTGGAGGAATTCCCCTTTGGCCCTGGTATGCATGTCGAGGCCATGGGTGATGCCATCCTCCTGAATGTAGTTCAGTAAGGCTTGTTTAAATAGAGGGTGATTATGCCCATAGTTCAAGGTTCCAGCGCCGGCGAGGAAATCCAGATATTGCTTTCCCTCCTGGTCCCACATTAACTCCCCTTTTGCGCGACAAAATACCCGCGGGAATGAGCGGGCATAGCTTTGTACTTCGGATTCAATTTCATCAAAAATTTTCATTTCTTTTACTTTTCGTAGATTCGGTGATTTGCGTGATAGGCCCGATACGAACGAGGAGTTCGGATTCGTGTTGGTTATCTAAGTGCTTTTGCCTGTCTATCCACCGGGAATAATGGAGCTGGGTTGAAAGCGATTGCGCAATGCCTCTAAAGAGGGCCCAGGAGGCGTGGTTATCCTCCGTTATGGTGGTTTCTATAAATCTGACAGATTCGCACTGGGTGCGCCTGATGATGTCCATCAGCATGCGTGACGCCAGTCCGTCGCCCCTGGCTTGTTTGGCCACCGCAACCTGCCAAATGAAAAGAGTATCCAGTCGGTTTGGCAGCATATAGCCCGATATAAAGCCCACCTGCTCGCCGTTTGCCTCGGCAACTACAGAGGTGTCGGCAAAGTGGCTGCACTGGAGGAGGTTGCAGTAGCGGGAGTTCATGTCCAGTGGGGGGCAGCTGTCAATCAGGCGGAAAGTGGCCGAGCCGTCTTCAAGGAGAGGGGGTCTCAACAAAATACCCTCTAAGTTAGACAAAAAAACTTCCTATTCACAAATTATAATTACAAATCTAAATATTTTTTTTTACAATACTGCTCAAAATAGCACTATTTCCAGTGATTGTGCAGGGAAATATATTTAGAGTACGAAACATCGTACACGAATTATTTGTTGAGTCAAGAGGCATTTAAATCCACCTGGCGGACAAGCCCGGTTTCACTACTTATGGGAGCGAGGCTCGTCCCTGCGCTGAGTGATAGTGAGGGGTGATTGCACAGCAGGGCTTCTCAGGGGCTCAAGCCTGGATATCGTTTGAGATGGTCAACATGGTTAATATTTGATCGGGGTGGCGCCAGCGCATTCTGCGGGTTGGGAGCTAAGCCCCGTTTTATTCGCTTCAGGTGTCAATTGTGCAGCTTCCAGCTCGGGGGTGTCCCCGATACAATGCGGAGGTTTGCGGATGAGGTTGGGGACGTGAATAGTATTCAACAAGTATTGGTAGCCCTACGGCGCGTGATCCGGGCGACTGACCTGCACTCCAAGTATCTTGCCAGGACAAGTGGGCTGACTGCGCCGCAAGTGCTGTTGCTGCAGGCTATCAGAGATCGGGGCGAGGTGACCATTGGTGAGCTGGCCAATGAAGTCAGCCTTAGCCAGGCGACTGTAACCAATATTCTGGACCGGTTAGAGAAGCGGGGCCTTGTTTTCAGGCAGCGTTCCAAAGAGGATCGGCGGAAGGTGCATGCTCATCTTACCGATCAGGGCCAGGAAATACTGCGTGACGCGCCTATTCCCCTCCAGGAACAATTTACACGGCAATTCAGTGACCTAAAGGATTGGGAGCAAAGCATGATTATTTCTTCCTTGCAGCGCGTTGCACAAATGATGGATGCACAGCATATCGATGCTTCGCCGGTTTTGGATATTGGGGTGCTGGATCGTCAATCGAGTCCCACAGACAAACCAAGTGCAGCCTTGGATTGTGCGGATAAGCCGGGTACCCCCAAGAAGGAAGGCTGATCACCATGCTGTCGCCTGAGCCTTTGAGAGCCCCCTGCGACCGCTGACATGGAGTTGTCCCTGCATGCTCCCATCAAGGCCATATGCAGAAAGCAATTCCGGCCTGCTGTAGAGCCCCCATACTCCCCGAGTTGATAACGAAGCGCCCTGAGGTGTTTCAACAATGTGGTTGTCTCATTGCAATTTCTTCGCCTAAGCAGCCTGCTGAAAATGCCTTCCCCGTTTTTTTGTGACTTGAGTACCCCTGCTCGAAACAACAGCCCGCTGGACATCTCTCTTTGCCAATAATCGGGAATTGGCACAAAATTATGAACATTGTTGCTGCGGGTATATTTATCGATGCTGAGAATTGCCGCAAATCTGGCCATTCCAATGGACGAAATCGAGATGTCTGCGGTGCGTGCCCAGGGGGCCGGTGGCCAGAACGTCAACAAGGTGGCCACGGCTGTTCACCTGCGTTTTGATATCGCTGCATCGTCTTTGCCGGACAGCCTGAAGGCGGGTCTGCTGGCATTGAGGGACAGGCGTGTTTCCCGGGATGGCGTTATCGTCATCAAGGCGCAGCGCTTTCGCACCCAGGAAAAGAACCGGGCCGATGCGCTGGAGCGTCTGCGGGAACTGCTCGCCGGTGCCGCGCGGACGCGCAAAAAGCGTTTCCTCACCAAGCCTACAAAGGCATCGAAGGAGCGTCGCCTGAAGAATAAAACCCTCCGCGGGCAGGTCAAAACCCTGCGGGGCAGGGTGAGTGATCCTTGAGCTGTCCGGTGAAATGACACCTGGAGGGCGATGAAACTGGTAGGAGAAACTATGACCCCCCGTTACTTTGCTGAGGATCTGCGGCATTTTGTCGCCTGCCTGTTCGAACGGGTTGGGCTGGCCCGGGGGCGGGCGGAGGTGATGACGGAGACATTTCTGCAGGCGGATCTATTGGGGTTTACCACCCACGGTCTGCATCGGGTGGCGCACAATCTGGAGTGGTTGGAAAGCGGTAAAATGCGTCGGGAAGGCGAAGCGAAAATACTGTCCGATAGGGGCAATTGTTTTAACTGGGACGCGGATTTTCTACCGGGGCCCTGGGTGTTGACCCGTGCAATCCACTGCGCTTTGCAGCGTTTGCCGGAATACGGTGTCGTGAGTGCCACCATCCGCCGCAGCCATCATATCGCCTGTCTGGCCGCCTATCTGCCGCCGGTAGTGGAAGCGGGTTATGTCGCTATCCTGACCTGCTCCACACCGGCTGAAAACACTGTGGCTCCACAGGGTGGTCGCGATCCGCTTTTTTCCGCCAATCCACTGGCGTTCGCCGCGCCCGCCGGCGATTACCCTTTCCTGTTCGATATCAGCATGTCGGTGACCGCTGGGGGGCATGTAAAAAGAGCCGAACGCGAGGGCAGGGAATTGCCACAGCGTTGGCTGAAGGACAGCGCCGGGCAGCTGTCCGGCGACCCGGCCGCACTGGGGCATGGTGGCAGCATATTGCCGGTGGGTGGTGCCGATCACGGTTACAAGGGGGCGGCCCTGAGCGCCATGCTGGAGGTGTTGTCGATGGCGTTGGGGGGCTATGGCCGGGGCGATGTCGAGGCGGCCGCTGACGGTGAGGCCAATTCCATCTTCTTGCAGATTATCGATCCCCAGGCATTCGGATCGCCGGCTGATTTTCTACGCCAGACGATTGCACTGTGCAGTCTGTGGGAAAACTGCCGCAGTGACGACACCGGACCGGTGCGCGTCCCGGGCCGGCGGGCCTGGGAAGCCCGGACCCGGCAGCTGGCCCAGGGGGTGGAACTATACCCGTCAATTATTGAGGATCTCGCTCCCTGGGCAGCCAGGCTGCAGGTACCTGTGCCGGTCGCAAAGGCATAGTGGAACTGGCATTTGTCGCCTGGCCCCGCTTGTGGCCTGCTGCCCGCAGGCTCGGCGGGTCAGTGGTAGGGGGAGTGCAATTGGGCTTCCCGGTAGTCAGCTTCCCGCAGTGCCAGTTCGTGTTCCAGATCCCGGATATCCAGTCCAAGTTCAGTGTGACGTCCTTTCAGGCGGGCGATATCGGCCAGCAGGGTCACTCTCTCTTCACGGGTGGATTCATCGCTCACCAGCCGGGCGCTCATTGCGGTGATATCGTCGAGAATCTGCTCGCGTTCACTGTGTGCACTGTCAAGGGCATCGGCTACGGCAGTGACTGCATTGCGGGCCTGGTAAAGTCCGCGACCTACCTCGTAACCTTGCACAAATAACCATTCCAGTTCCGCCGGGCAAACGCCGTTATAGGTGCCGCCGGAACGCCCCAGGCGAAAGCCCCGCATTTCGGTACAGTAGAGTTCAAGTCCCTGGGCGCGGCCGGAGCGATAGGCGGCGGTGTCAGGGCGGACGCCGTGGTCCGCACAGGCCTGGCGGTGCCTGCTTAGCCGGCCGAGATCGCGCCCGCGGGCACCGTCCTCGTAGCCGATTGAATGCCAGTCGGCCAGGAGACACTCCTCCTCACTCATAGTGGCGCAGCCGTTGAGCAGTATCAGGAGAGTGGTGAGGGACAGCAGGCGTATTGGTATTGTCATGTTTTGCTCCCGCAGCAGTGATGGACAGACTAGTCCTTCGAAGCTGTACCCAAGCTGAAGCGGAACCACTAAAAGCTAGGAGAATAGCGCCAGCCTTGCGCTGGCTGCTACAGCCGGCCTGTTAAGTGGGATTTATATCAGTGGGGGAGAACAGTAATAAAGGAGCGCCGGGCGCCCCTTCAGCGACTGGAAAAGTCCAATCCAATTTTCGTTCAGTTAGTGTAAACAGGCCCTAACACCCGGTGGCGGCTTATGGCTGCCGCCACCGGTGACAGTGACCTGGTATCGATCACCTGGATCCTCCCTTTCCCTTATCAATCACGGGTTCAACACTGGCCTATGGCACCGCATTAAGGGCCGCATTGGCGTCGATGATACCGGTACCGCAGCCGCCGGGGCAGGAGCCGGGAACAGGAAGGGGACGGGTTGTGGCCTTGAGAATGTTCTCCACCTGGGCGGGTGTCAGGCTGCTGTTCTTTGAGTACATGAGAGCCGCCGTACCGGACACGTGGGGTGCGGACATGGAAGTGCCCTGGTAATACACATAATTTTCCGTGCTCGGGGAGGTTGAGCCACTGTTGAGGGTCGAGGCAACGCCGTGAGTCGGGTTAAAGAGTACGTCTCCCCCCGGTGCGCTGACGTCCACGATGGAGCCAAAATTGGAGTAATAGGAGCGGGCGCCAAAGCGCTCGGTGGCGGCGACGGTGACCACGTTAAAGCAGTTGGCAGGACGGAAACCGGATGCGTCCGCGTTGCTGTTTCCCGCACTGACCACTACAGTGGCGCCGTTGGCGACAGCGGTGTTGATGGCGTTTTGGTAGGTGGAACCGCAAGCGCCGCTTCCCCCAAGGCTCATATTGATCACCTGAGCTGGGTTATTGTTGGCGGGGACGCCAGGCACGCTGCCGCCCGAGGCCCAGATAACCCCGTCGGCGATATCGGAAATAAAGCCACCGCATTTGCCCAGAACCCGAACCGGTACCACTTTCGCATTAAAGGCAACACCGGCCACGCCCAGGTTATTGTTGGTGACGGCGGCGACGGTGCCGGATACATGGGTGCCATGCCAAGTGCTTGAACGGAAACTCGGTGGATTCCCGGGGCCGCACTCGTTGGCATTGACCCAATCCCCAGGGTCGCTGGCATCTGGATCGCGTCCGTCGCCGTCATTGGCCACCGCGAGGGTGCTGATAAAGTCGTAGCCACGCAGCATGTTGGCGTTCAGGTCCGAGTGGAACACATAGCCGGTATCCACCACCGCCACTGTCACGCCGGAACCAGTCTGCTGATCCCAGGCCAGGGGCAGGTTGATACCGCCGGCGGGCTCGAAGTAGTGCCACTGGACATTGTAGAAGGTGTCATTGGGCACGAACTGCGGCTGCATCAGCGCGTCTTCTTCCACAGAGAGAATGTTCGGATCCGCCTCCAGGGCCAGTTCGAGTCTTTTCAGCTGGCCCGGGGTCATGCGCCTGTCCAGCTGGTATACATGGCGATCCGCCAGTGCCATGCCGCGCACATGTGTCATTGCCTGGCCACTCCGCCGCGCATGTGCAGCAGCCTGGGTTGGCCAGTCGCGGGCTGTAGTGTCTTTGTATTGCACGATAATGCGTTGCGGCATATTGGAAAAATCGTTGCCGGCATCACGAACTACGGCAGTTGCGCTCAATGACAGCAGGCCGAATGCCGCCGCGGATATGGTCAGGCCTGCTTTAAGGCTTTCTTTAATGGTCGATTTCATTTTGTCCTCCAGTTACTGGATCGAGAGTGGACAGCCTGGGTGCCGGGCCGGGTTTGCCGGTGACAAACCGGGCCAGCAGGCTTAGGTAATCCATACTAATGAAAATCTATTAATTAAGATGAAGCTTTTGAAGTTGATGCAGATATGGCAAAAAAAGCTGTAAATCTTTCACCATTGGAGACTGTATAGCATTTGCTAGCCGGCTGAAAACATGTGCGAGCGGGCCAAACGAGATTCAGTTCTCGATTACCGGATGATTTTGGGGTCGTTGTTGTGGGGGAAGTGAAATGGCGTTTTTAGCCTCCCTAAGCCCGAAGAAGTTGCACTTTGGATCAGTGTCCCAGGGTTCAGATATGACGGTGTCCAGTCAGGGCAATCAGTGGTTGCCCTGGGAGGGTTTGTTCTTTTTTTGATCAATTTGGCTCGAGCAAAACGCTGGTCAAACCGTTGGCCGGCGCTATTGCCACAAGTGTTGTGCTGGCTGCTGGAGAGGTCGCTTCCTATAAATTTTCCGGGAGCCAAAGGGCCGGGGTGATAATCAAGCAGATTTTGACAGATTTGATGGACAGATAAGAAAGAGATAAAAAAATGTTTATCTCGTAAAAACAGTTTAGGGGTAATGAATTTTGCACTTATCCCGTAATTTGCCTTGGTACGTAACGATTTGTCGTGCTTTCCCTCTGATTCTTTGTGATTACGGGTGGAGCATTGCCCCACAAGAGTGAATTGAATACCCTGGCCCACCTGATTGTGCGGTCGCGCAACCAGATTTTTTTTGCATGAACGCCTCATGCATCCGGCCCCGAGAAATCGGACAGTGTGGTGATCTGAGGTATAACCATAACAGAGAGGACCGGCACTTTATGCAACCCAATAGATTCAAACCGCTGTCCCTGGCCATCGCCACGGCACTGTCGATGCCAGTTTGTGGCGCTCTCGCCCAGGAACAGCAACAGCCCAGCGCTGATAACGGCATCATAGAAGAGGTGATTATCACGGGGACCCGGAGAGAGGGTGTTGCCCCCACGGAAACCCTTTCCCCGGTGGATGTGCTCGGTGGTGCCAGCCTGTCCGATCAGGCCAGCTTCGACCTGACCGAATCCCTGGCCAAGGTGGCGCCCTCCTTTAACACCCAGAGATTCCCCATAGCCGATGGCACGGCATTTATCCGCCCGGTCACCCTGCGTAATTTGTCACCGGATCAGACCCTGGTGCTGGTAAACGGCACCCGCCGGCACCGCTCCGCACTGGTCAACCTGCAACTGGCCCCACTGGGGACTGTGAACCAGGGCGCGCAGGCGGTGGACTTCGCGGCGATACCGGCAATGGCGATTGAGCGAGTGGAAGTTCTGCGTGACGGCGCTTCGGCCCAATACGGTTCCGACGCTATCGCCGGTGTCGTGAACGTGATTCTCAAGGACGACGCCGAGGGCATCAGTCTGTCGGCCCAGACTGGCGAATATTTCGAGGGGGACGGCGCCCGCACCATTGTGGCCGCCAATGGGGGTTTTGGGCTGGGTGAGCGCGGCTTTCTAAACGCCACCATTGAACACTCCACCTCCGATAAAACCTCCCGCGGTGTTCCACATGCCGCCACAGCAACTGTAGCCAGCGCAGTCGGTACAGAACAGGTGCCACTGGATGGACTTGGCCAGCGCTGGGGGGACCCGGATGTCGAGGTCATGAAACTGTTTATCAATACGGGTTACGATATCAGCGACAGCGTGGAGCTGTACGGTAACTTCGGCTATTCCGACAACGAAACCATTTCCGACTTCTTTTACCGCGGCCCGGTACTGGATCCGCAGTTCGAGTTTGGTGCGCGTGAAACCCTACAGAGAGACAGAGATGGCGATTTTCTGCCGGATCCAGCGCCCCAGTCGCTGATCGACAGTATTCAGGCCCAGGGACTGAGCCCGTCGGACTACCTGGTGGCCGACAGCGACAGCCCCAGTGGCTATGTGCTGCGCAACCCCATCTATACCCAGTTCCCCGGTGGTTACAATCCGCAGTTCGGCGCCGATATCACTGACCTGTCGGCAGTGTTCGGTGCCCGCGGCGAACTGGCTTCCGGCATGAGCTGGGATGTCCGCGCGCGCACGGCGGAAAACGAGGTGTCCTATGTGCTGCGGGATTCCATTAACCCCAGCCTGGGTATTTTGTCACCTACCTCCTTTAATCCGGGAACCCTGACCCAGGAAGAGACCAGCCTGAATGTGGACTTCGTCCAGCCGGTAGACTTGGTCTGGCTGGCGTCGCCGCTCAACATTGCCTTTGGTGCTGAGTGGCGCGATGAGACCTATAAGATCGGCGCGGGCGATGCGGCTTCCACCGAGGTGGGTCCCACCGGCGAGGAATTTGGTGTGGGTTCGGATGGATTCCAGGGCTTTCCCGCGGAAGCTGCCGGCAGCTTTAGCAGTGAAAGTATGGCCGCCTACATTGACCTGGAAGCGGACGTCAGCGACAGCCTGACCCTGGGCGCGGCGCTGCGTTTTGAGGACTATGACGAATTTGGTTCGACGTCGGACTGGAAACTGTCTGCCCGCTACGACTTTAGCGAGAGCTTTGCCCTGCGGGGAACCGTCAACACCGGTTTCCGCGCACCTACACCGGGGCAGGTGAATACCCTCAACGTGACCACCACCGCCGATCCGAGCGGCAGGCTGATTCCCTCCGGAACCTATCCGGTGGACAATCCGGTGGCACTGGCGCTGGGCGCCAAGCCGCTGACCCCCGAAGAGTCCACCAGCTTTACCCTGGGTGTAGTGGTGAATCCGTTTGACAACACCAGTGTCACCGTCGATTACTATCGTATCGATATCGAAGATCGGTTGGCATTGCGCAACTTTGCCATTGGCGCGCAGGAAGTGGCCCTACTGACAGCAGCGGGGGTGGAAAATGCGGAGTTACTGGACGAAGGTAATGCCAATTTCTTTGTCAACGCCTACGATTCGGAAGTGAGCGGTGTCGACGTCGCCATAACCAGTGACTTCGAGGTGGGGGGGAATCTGCTCACCGTGGACCTGCGCCACAACCACAACCAGCAGGAGGTCACTAGCGTGGCTCCCAACACCATCAATGCATCGCGGGTGTTTGACCTGGAAAATCAGGTGCCCAGCGACCGCACGGTGCTGACCTTCGACTACGATACCGGTGAGGTATTCAGCGGCTATCTGCGCTTTAACCGTTACAGCAGCTGGGAATCCACTTTTGGCCAGCTAGGCCCTGGCGATGCCTCCGATGCCAGCAGCTATGGTGGCGAGGTGCTGGTGGACCTGGAGGCGAAGTTTACCTTCCAGGACAGCTATACCCTGGCCCTGGGTGGTGAGAATATCTTCGATGTGCTGCCCGACGATGAGCAGAGCCCGATCTTGCAGTCCCTGGGAGTGCAACACGCACTCACGTCGCCGTTTGGCTTCAATGGGGGCTTTTGGTATCTGCGTGCGAGCGCGGAGTTCTGATCGCGGTTGTTTCGCGAGACGACAAAAAAGCCGGCGCTTGCGCCGGTTTTTTTGTGGCATTTGGCAATGCCCCTGGAGCTTATTCCGTGTCCCGGGGTTCCGGTCCCCCAGCCTGGAGCAGCCGCTGCTGCTGAATCAATATCTCCGCCATCTTGCCGGCGTTGTACTCCATGACCAGTTCGGGCTCATCGGTAAAGACGCCATCCACCCCCATTTTGCCCAACAGGGCGAGATCAGCCGGGTCGTTCACCGTAAATACATAGGTCCTGAGGCCCCTTTGCTTGCAGTCGGCGATAAGCTCTGCATCGACAAAGTCCAGGTTCATGTGCAGGGAATAGGCTTGTAAGGGCTCCGCACAGGCTGCCAGGCCCAGGGGGATACCGTCGATAATCACACCGCGGCGGACCTGGGGAATCAGCTGCAGGCACTGGTACACCTGGGGGTGGTCATAGGACGAAACCAGGTAGGATTCGAAGCCCCCGCCGCCGTCTTGCACAAAAGATTCCAGTTCCTGCGCCAGCAGTGCCGCACAATTGGGGCCCTTGAGTTCGATGTTGAGCTGAAGATTGTTGCCCACCAGTTCCAGTACCTCTCGCAGCGCCGGTATCCGGCCACCGCAGGGCAGCAGTTTTTCACGCAGGGCTTCCGGGCACAGGTCCGTGAGCAGTTCACTGCCGGCAATCAGGCGCCCCAGGCGGCGGTCGTGCTTCACCAGCAACTGGCCGCCGATATTCCAGACATCGATCTCGATGCCATCCACATCCACTTCCAGTGCGTGCTGAATGGCCTGCAGGGTATTTTCCGTGGCCTGGCGACGATAGCCCCGGTGCGCAAAACAGAACAGGGTACCCGGCGTTTGCATGATCTACTGACCCTCAGGGAATGCCAGCCTCATTGTGCCTGTGAAGTATGATACTTCAGTTAACATGAGGCCACGCTATGGTTGCTGGGCGCGGGCAAAAGTGATGGAGCTGGTCACGGGGGACCTTAGTCGCCGGCGAGGGCGCGGTAACGGCCGCGATGGAATACCAACGGCTCGCCGCCTTGTGCCGAAAATTCCAGGACTTCACCCAGGAGGATGGTGTGGTCGCCACCGTCGATACACTGGGCCAACCGGCAGTGGAAGAGGGCGGCGCAGTCTTCCAGCCGCGGCACCCGGTCTGGGCCCCAGTGCCATTTTGTGCGGCCAAATTTATCCACGCCGCGACCGGCGAACAGGTTGGCCAGGTTCTGCTGGTCGGTTTTCAGCACATGCACCGTGAAGTGCCCCCGGTTGGTAAAGGCCTGATAACCCAGTGACTGCTTGTCGACGCTCCAGAGCACCAGGGCCGGGTCCAGAGAGACTGAGTTGAAACTGTTGACGGTCATGCCCATGGGCTCGCCCTTGGCGTCGCGGGTGGTGACCACGGCCACGCCGGTGGCGAAATGGCCCAGAGTGTCCCGCAGGGCGCGGCTTCTCTGGGGTGTCAGGGAGATAGCAGGGGACCCGTCTGTCGTCATACTCTGGCTTGTGTTCTGCATAAAATTTGTGCTGACGGCCATTTTACGGCAAAACGGCTGCCATTAGCCATTTTGCCGTGTCAGTCCGCCATCAGGGGCTCGCACTCACTGGCCAGCGATTCCCGCAGGGTGATGGCATTGCCCGTCAGGGCGAAACCCAGCAGCTGGCCGCCGGAGCCGCGAAACTCCGCCCGGACACCACCGGCCGCATGAGGTTGCCACTGCCAGCTGCCCTCCGCGCTCTCCTGCGGCGGGCACAGGGTTACCGGGTGTACAGTGGTTTTAACCGCCACTGGCAGAGTACCGTAGCACACCGGGGTCGGCGATCCGGCCAGGGTTTTGGCCAGCGCCCGGGCACAGCTGATCAGCGGTGCGACGAAACAAAGTTGGTGACCATCCACTTCGGCGCAATCCCCCAGGGCGAAGATATTGGCGTCGTCGGTGCGCAGCTGCCGGTTCACCCGAACAGCGCGCCCGATGCCGATGCCGGCGTCCTCGGCCAGTAGCGTGTTGGCTTGCAGGCCCAGGGCTGCGAGGGCGATATCGGCTTCCAGCACTTCCCCCCGGTCCAGCGTTGCCCGCAGGCCGCTGCCGCTGCTCTCCAATTGGCACACTTTGCGATTGCCGTGGAAAGTCACACCGGCCGCCTCCAGTGCCTGCTGCAGATCGCGACCGGCGGCCTCCGGCAGCAGGCTTGCCAGGGGCCAGTCCAATGGGTCCACCATGGCCACCTCGAAACCGGCCTGGACCAGATCGTTAGCAAATTCGCAGCCGATGAGTCCGGCCCCGATCAGCAGCACCCGGCGGCGGTTGATGAGGGCGGTGCGGAAGCGGTGGTAGTCGCCCAGGTTATTGATGCGGAACAGGCGCGCCAGACCATCTCCTTCGATGGCGGGCAGTTTGGTGGGGCTGGCCCCTGTGGCCAGCACCAGTTGGGCGTATCGCAGGAAGGCTGGCTGGCCGTCATTTTGCGGTGTCAGCTCCAGACTTCGCGCCTCCCGGTGAATGCGCCTGACCCGGGTGTGGACCAGTATTTCCGCATTCAGCTCCCGGGCCATTTCCTCTGCCGAGGCATCGGCCAGTTGCCGGCTTGTCTTGCCGTGCGCCAGTGACGTGGATAGCAGTGGTTTGGAATAGCAGCTGCCATCATCTGCAGTGATCAGAACCAGGGGCCTGGACTTATCCAGCTTGCGGAACTCTCGCGCCAGGTTGTAGCCCGCCAGGCCGGTACCGACAATGACGAGGGGTTCGGCGGAGCTGTCGATGGCTGGCGCCGGCTGTTCCCCGGTGGTTTCCCCGGACACCAGCACCATATCGAACTCGCCTTTGCTGACGCCGCACTGGGGGCAACTCCAGTCTTCGGGGATGTCTTCCCAGCGGGTACCGGGGGCTATGCCATCCTCGGGCCAGCCTTTGGATTCATCGTAAACCCAGCCGCATACCATACACTCCCAGATGCGGTAGCCGGTAGTGGCGATTGTGGATGGGGCCGCCGGTGCCGAAGGTCCAGGCGCGGGGCTGTCGCGCAAAGGCTCAGGTGCGGAACTACCGCTCAGCTGTATCATCCGGAAGTCTTGCTTGGCGGCGCCGCACTGGGGGCAACTCCAGTCTTCGGGAATGTCTTCCCAGCGGGTACCGGGGGCTATGCCATCCTCGGGCCAGCCTTTGGCCTCATCGTAGATCCAGCCACAAATCTGACACTCCCAAACGCGGTATTCGGACATGATTCTCCCCGACAGGTGGACGGCCTGCCCGGTACCCACCGGGCGGCGATAATTTTGATCGGGAGTGTAAGAAAATTAAGCGCGGAAGTCTGCCCGGTTACTCCAGGTCGTCATCCTGGGCGATATTGGCCAGAGCGCTGTGGTAGGTCTCGGCGAGCTTGTCCGGTGTGCTGATGGAGAGCCCCAGGTCGTGAATCAGGCCGTCCTTGAGTCCGTATACCCAACCGGTGACAGTCAGTTCCTGTCCGGCGCGCCAGGCGTCGCGGACTATGGTGGTCCGGCAGACGTGGGTGACCTGCTCCAGCACATTCAGTTTGCACAGCAGGTCGACCCTGTCCGGTTCGGGAACCAGTTCGATCAGCGACTGGTGTTTGTCGCGCACGTCCTGGATATGGCGCAACCAGTTGTCAATCAGTCCCAGCTGGCTATTCTCCAGTGCCGCCTGAACCCCGCCACAACCATAGTGTCCACAGACGATCACATGCCTGACCTTGAGAACCTCCACCGCATACTGGAGCACTGACAGGCAGTTGAGGTCGGTGTGCACCACTAGGTTGGCAACATTGCGATGTACAAACAGTTCGCCAGGCAGAAGTCCGACGATTTCGTTGGCGGGCACGCGGCTGTCAGCGCAACCGATCCAGAGGTAGTCCGGGGATTGCTGCTCCGAGAGCTGGAGGAAAAAACCGGGCTTCTCATCCCTGGTTGACTGGGACCAGAGGCGGTTGTTCTTAATCAGTTGCTGGAGAGGGTGCAATGTCGTTTCCGCTGGGGTCGGTGGATGCCAGGGCGTGAATGTTAACGACTTTTACCCCCACGGCCAAGTTTGCCCCGGCGACCTGATTTTACTCTGTCTATCTGCTAGGCTGCCGCGAAACCGGATTCAGGTCGGCACCGGAGGAGAAGCCAATGGTGATCAGAAGAACGCGCGCAACGCTGAAGTGGCGCCGGCGACCCGCTCGAGGGATTCCGCTGTGCCGACGCCGGATTCGAGTGCGCAAGCTGTGCGCGCGCCGCACCCGGTTTCGGAATTACTTGCGCAGCCTGCGCAGCAGGTTGAGCTCCGCTACAGAGACCCCGGATTCCAACGGCGACATGCAGGAGTAACTATGGACAATGGACCACTGGAAGTTGTGCTGGCGGATTATGGCGATGCCCGCCATGGGGAGGATCTGGCGGCCTTGATGGATGAGTATGCCCGGGATCCATACGGCGGTGGTGATCCGCTACCGGAATCCTGTCGATCCGAGCTGGCGGGCAGGCTGGCGGAGTTTCCCGGTGCTTTCAGTGTACTCGCTTATCGCGCTGGCAGTGCCGTGGGCCTGATCAACTGCTTTATGGGTTTTTCCACTTTTATGTGTCGGCCGCTGGTGAATATTCACGATGTAATCGTTAGCCGCGGGATGCGTGGCGAGGGTATCTGCGGCGCTATGCTGGAGCTGGTGGCGCGGGAGGCCAGGCGTCGGGGCTGTGTCAAGTTGACGATGGAGGTACTGGAGAAGAATACTCCCGCACAGGTCGCCTATCGGAAGTCCGGCTTCAAGCCCTATGTGCTGGACGAAGAGATGGGGCAGGCGTATTTCTGGCAGCGGTATCTCTAAGCCCTATTGCCAGGCTCACTGCCGGTAAAAGGGTCGAAGCCAGTAATGTTCACCGCCTGAGTTTGCCCCAGCCACTCCGCCATTGATTTTCGCGCCTATTCCCGAGCGGAGTTCCCCCCTGTGCAATACTTTCCCTGGCAGGCGAGTTTGCTCCGGGCAGCTTTGCCGCTGCGGGTCGATACAGGGAGGAATGAACCATGCAGTTGAGTACCAAATTGGCGCAGGGACGTTATTACTACAGTTGCGACGGTCGCGAGATGCCGGTTCAGGACAGTTGGCAACTGGGTGAGGGCGACCAGGGGCAGCGACTTCTGATCAGTCAGCGCCTAGTGGGTGCGGCGGGTTACGGTATGCAGGTCCGCGCCATTTTATCCGCCGGTCTGGTGAGCGATTGCCAGATGAGCTGGCGCGATCAGGTGGCGGAAGTGAGTGCGCACTATAGCGTCAAGGCCAGGGGGGCGGAACCCAGGGTCGGCGATGCCATCGAAGCTCAGTGGCGCGGCCCCAACGGTCCGCAAAGGGCGCTGGTGGAGGGCGGCAACCGCCTGCTGTTTCCACTGATGCGTATTTTTATGGGGCCCCTGCTGCGCAAGCTGGAGCAGTTCCGCGGGGGTTTGGATGTGGTAACACCGGATATAGTGGATCCCTCCCAAAGGGGCAAGCTGCTGGCACCGCGAATCAGCCACCGCCAGGCGCGGCCTATGCCCCGGGATGCCGCGAGCCGCAGTACCGAAGAGATGGGTGGCGATATTTCCGCCTTTATTTACCAGGGTGACGATGCCGAGCGGGATGCGAACTGCTATGTGGACAGCCGCGGACTTCTGGTGGGCTACGACTGGCCCTCCAGCACCGGCCGCTTGTGGCAGGTGCGCCTGCGGGATTTGGAGTGGTCGCCGCAATTGGATGCACTGGCATAAACGATTGACCCGGCAACTCAACAGGTTGCCGGGTTACAGCGGTACCGGGATGTGCCTACCAGCCGGCGATTGCGGGATCAGCTTTGGCGCAGTGATCGGCCTGATTTGCAGTGGATGCTGTTTTTGATTTCCAGTCGGACATATTTCCAACCCCGGCGGTGTAAGCTGGGGCCTGTTCACACTAACTGAGTTGGTCCCAGGGCTCGTTTCCGACCGCTTTTCTGAGAGGTACCGAATTGCTGCGCCGAATCTCTGCCCGCCTTATTTCCCTGTGTCTTTTGTCGAGTGTGTCGGACAACCTGTTCGCCGATACCCGGGTGCCGGTGGCGCAGGCCGGCGATGCGGATATCTGGTGGGACCAGGTGGTTTTCCCGGAGCCGGATCTGGAGCAGCGCCGGCAAGCCTGCCTGCGGGAGCAGATAGTGGTGGCGCCGGCCGACGTCAGTATGGATGAGATTCGCCGCTACTGCGCCGAGCAGGTGGGTGCCGGCCCCGAGCCGCCAAAACCCTTGGAGTCGACCGCTGGGATGCCCGAGTCGCTGCAGGGAGCGGAAACGACGCCGGAATCCCTTGCGCTGGAGCCGGCCACGGCGATTCGGAACGCCGCCAACAACCCCTTTACTCTGGCATCCCACCGGACAAATTACCTGTTGCCGGTAGTTTACAACCCCTCTCCCAACGAGAGGGTGTTTGAGCAGGCGCTGGACCAGCCGGTGAATCTCGACCATATCGAAGTGCAGTTTCAGCTGTCGGTACAGGTACCCGTATGGCGGGGCTTTTTGGGCAAGGCTTCTTTTCTCAGCGTGGCCTACACCAACCGGAGCTTTTGGCAGGCATACAATTCCGACGACTCGGCACCCTTCAGGGAAACCAATCACGAGCCCGAGCTGCTAATGACCTGGCTCAACGACTGGCATCTGTTCGGGTTCGAAAATATCGCCAACCAGCTGGTTATCAACCATCAGTCCAATGGTCGCAGCGAAGCCCTGTCCCGCAGTTGGAACCGGGTTTACGCCCACCTCTT
This sequence comes from Microbulbifer discodermiae, assembly GCF_040742695.1. Taxonomy (NCBI): domain Bacteria; kingdom Pseudomonadati; phylum Pseudomonadota; class Gammaproteobacteria; order Cellvibrionales; family Microbulbiferaceae; genus Microbulbifer; species Microbulbifer discodermiae. The sequence goes on from NZ_JBFLAB010000024.1 coordinate 52,226, forward strand.
TTTCCAGCGCGGCAGTTTTCTACTGGGCTTCAAGCCCTGGTACCGGATCAAGGAGGACCGCGAGGAAGATGATAACCCGGACATAGAGAAGTACCTCGGACACTTTGAACTGACCGGCACCTATTATCGCGGAGAGCACACCTTCGGGTTGATGCTGCGTAACAATTTACGATCCGATAACCACGGTGCCCTGGAGCTGCGCTGGAGCTTTCCCATGGGCAACCGGGTGCGCGGCTACGTAAAGTATTTCAACGGTTACGGTGAAAGCCTGATCGATTACGACGAGGCGGTTCAGACACTGGGGGTGGGCTTTGAGCTGGCACGGGGCTTCCAGTAATCCGCAGTGGTGACACTTCGCGACCGGGCTGAATATCCCTCGGTCGCCTCATGCCGCTGGGGCTCAAGGCTACTGCGGGGAGACGAGGCCGGCAATTGGCGGAAGCGCTATGCCATTGCCACACGGGGGACAATCCGGCTGGTGGGGAAGGGCGATGGGATTTGAGGACAGGTATCGGTTGAGCGCTCACGCGGTAATCACCAACAGCGCCGGCGAAGTATTGCAGTTGCGCGCCACTTATGCGGACAGAAGCTGGGGCCTGCCGGGGGGAGCGCTGGAACCGGGGGAAACAGTGCACGAGGCGCTGTTGCGGGAATGTCGCGAGGAACTGGGCCGGGAGGTCAGTATCGGCTATCTGAGTGGAGTCTATTACCACCGGGCCTACCACTCCCACGCTTTTATCTTCCGCGCCGGTTTTTGCGATGAGCGGCGGATATGTCTGTCCGATGAGCACTCGGAATTGCGCTTCTTTCCACTCGAGGAGCTTTCCTCCGTACAGAGACAGCGGGTGGAGGAGTGTCTCAACTTCGATGGCCGGGTGCGCAGCGCCAGATTCTAGTAGGGCCTCTTCACACTAACTGAAATAGCCCTGTTGCTGCTGGTTTATTGGCCTCCGCCCGGCGGCGGTACATCCTTCTGCCACATTAACCCGGCAAATTGTTTAATTGTCGGGTTAATCAGTGGCCCTTCAAAGGAGCCAGGCTGGCGGGGTATACGGGACAGGGCAGTGTTGGAGAGCGCCGCTGGACTGTCTGCGATGGCGGCCGGCTCCTCAGCCCCTTGCCCGGCCAGGCAGGCCCGGGTCGAACCACCGAATTGAGTAAGGCCGGCTCCGGCACGCCTGCAGTGGTCCTGTGGCGGCATTTCCCCGCACCCCGGGGCTATGCTGAATAGAGTTGTATTGCCGTGGACCTCGAGATGCCTGATCTGGGCAGCCCCACCGGAAGCCGCCAGTCACTGGAGTGCCGGGTCGCCCTGGTCGGGGGCGACCGCCGGTTGGCGAGCCATTGGGTGGGGGCGCTCAACAGTACCGCCGCCCAACATGAAAACCCACTGGGCCTGCGCTTCGAATCAGTGGCCCGCAGCGCCGTAGAGAAGCTGCTGTTGCGCGAGCCAAAGGTGCAGGCGCTGATTGTCGATGGGGGTTGCGACCAGCACAGCCTGAGTGCGGCTGAAGAGCTGGTCGATCACCTGCACGGGATCCGCACACAGTTGAATGTTTTTCTGGTAGTGCAGGGCTGCGCTGTTTCCGTGTCTGTGCGCCAGCGCTTTGATGAACTCTTCGATCGTCGCGAGGGCAATTTCAATCAGGTGTTTCGCCTGGTGCAGGCATTTATCGCCCGGCGCGCTTCTACGCCCTTTGCCGACACCCTGAAAGCCTATGTATTCAACGCCCGTGACGCCTGGCACACGCCGGGGCATTCGGGCGGTGACAGCCTGCGCAACAGTCCCTGGGTAGGGGACTTTTACCGTTTTATGGGCGAGCATGTGTTCAACACGGACCTGTCTGTATCGGTACAGGTGCTGGACAGCCTGCTGGAGCCACATTCGGTGATTCAGGAGGCGCAGGAACTGGCCGCCCACACCTTTGGCGCACGCCATACATTCTTTCTTACCAACGGCACCTCCACCGCCAACAAGGTGGTGATTCAGCAGATTCTCGGGGGCGGGGGCAAGATTATTGTGGACCAGGCCTGCCACAAGTCGGTGCATCACGCCATCGTCATGAATCGTTGCGAACCTGTCTATCTGAAATCCACCCTGCACCCGAAGTTTGGCATCTACGGTCCGGTGCGTCGCGAGGATATTTTTCGGGCACTGGAGGAGCATGGCGATGCGCGCCTGCTAGTGTTGACTTCCTGCAGTTACGACGGCCTGCGCTACGACCTAAAACCCATCATCGATCGCGCCCATAAGTGCGGCGTCAGGGTATTGGTGGATGAAGCCTGGTACGCCCACGGTTATTTTCACCCCGAGCTGCGGCCCACGGCGCTGGAAAGCGGTGCCGACTATGTGACTCAGAGTACTCACAAGATGTTATCCGCTTTTTCGCAGGCCAGCATGATCCATGTACAGGACACGGAGTTCGACGAATTCCGGTTCCGCGAAAACCTCAACATGCACGCCTCTACCAGCCCCCAGTATGTGATGATTGCCAGCCTCGACGTGGCCCGCAAACAGATGGCGATGGAGGGTTTCGGTCGGCTCCAGCAGTGTATGCAGATGGTGCGGACCTTGCGTCAGGCAGTGGATGATACCGGCGTCTTTCGGGCGCTGACCTGTGCAGACCTGATACCGGATCCGCTCAGGGGCGACAATATCCGGCTGGACCCCACCAAGGTCACCATCGATCTTTCCGCCAGTGGTTTTTCCGGGCGGGAAATGCAGATAAAGCTGTTTGACCGGTACGGTATCCAGGTGGAAAAGACCACTTACAACACAGTGACGGTGCTGGTGACTCTGGGCAGCACAGAGAGCAAACTGCTGCGTTTGATCCATGCGTTGAAACAATTGGCAGTCAACCGCCGCACAAGAGCTTTGGGGGTGGTATCCCGCTGCCTGCCTGCATTTACCCGCCTTACCTGTTTGCCCGCCGATGCCTACTTTGCCGAAACGGAGGAACTTCCGCTGATGGACAACGGCGTCCGGGCCGACAGGCAACTGGTGGGCCGTACCAGCGCCGATGAAATTGTGCCCTATCCGCCGGGCATTCCGGTGTTGGTGCCGGGGCAGGAGATATCGGTGGAGATAGTGCAATTCCTGCGGCAGTTGCTGCAGGGGCAGACTGCTGAGGAAATTCACGGTTTGATGTTTCGATCCGATGAGCCGATGCTGCGGGTGGTCCGGGAGGAAGTGCTCAGGGAACTCAATACTGCGTCAGGCGCCCGGTGAATGCCCCGCGCCGACTCGAGTCAGTGAGGCACAAGTTCTTGCGTCTAATTGCACGGGAACCTAGGGCCACGATCAAACCCATGGGAGGCTGGCAGTTTGTGGACACAGCTTTTCCCGGCTTGTTCAGCCTGGATTTACGGTGCAGGTCCGCAAATTCTGCAGGGTAAATCAAGCGGGCCCCAGCCATTCCATTGCCGGTTTACGAAAAGGAATCACAGTGTGTTTGAGCAGCCAAACTCCGTATTGATCGCCGGGGCTGGTGGTGGCCTGGGGCAGGCGCTGGTGGCGGAAGTGGGGCGGCGCTGTCCGCAGGCCCGGCTGCTGACCATAAGCCGCAGCCAACCGCCGTCGCAATTATTGCAGGCGGCGGCGAACCGGCATCTCTGCGTGCAGCTGGGCAGGCCGGAAGCGGTTCAGCAGGTGCGGGAGTTTTTGCGCCGCCAGGCGCAGTTGCCGGAATGGGTGATCAACTGTTGCGGTATTCTGCATGACGGGGACCATGCGCCGGAGAAGTCGCTGGACCAGTGCAGTGACGAATGGCTGCTGACATCGATGCGCGGCAACCTGCTGACGCACCTCCACCTGGCTCAGGCACTGGGCCCTTTGCTGTCCCGGGGAAATCCATTGTTGTGGGCTTCCCTGTCGGCCAAAGTCGGCAGCATCGGCGACAACCAAATGGGTGGCTGGTACAGCTACCGCATAAGCAAGGCGGCGCTCAATATGCTGGTAAAGAACCTGGCTATTGAGTGGGGGCGCCGGCTGGATTCCAGTTGTGTGGTGGCAATCCATCCCGGGACCACCGATACCGACTTGTCAAAACCGTTCCAGAAACGGATCGCCCCCGGTAAGCTCTACTCGCCACAGCTCAGTGCCGAACGTATCCTGGAAGTGTTACAGGGGCTAAAACCCAGTGACAGTGGACGCCTGTTGTTTTGGGATGGGCAGGTGATTCCCTGGTAAAAGTTTGCCGTCGCCACCGGGACCTGCAAGCGGCGTTCCCATCGGTCAGGTACTGTGCGGGTTGCCGCGCTCGATCAGTGTGGCCAGGTCCAGGCCCCTGGGCAGGCAGCCGGTGCCGTGAGCGCCGCCGGCGTCCAGCCGGGCGGCAATAAAGGCTTCCGCCACTGCGCTGTTGCCGCTTTGCACCAGCAGATGCGCCTGCATGGTCAGCGCCATGCGCTCCACCAGATATCTGGCGCGGTATTCCATTTCTTGTAGATCCGCAAACTGGTTTTTCAGGTCTGCCACGGCCCGGTCCAGGCGCGGGTCGGCGCCGGCGCTGTTGTCCAGCTCGTCGTACCAGGCCACCAGTGCGGAGGGTGTCTTGCCAATGGCCCGCAGCAGGTCCAGTGCCTGAATATTGCCTGAACCTTCCCAGATGGCATTGATAGGGGCGTCCCGGTACAGGCGGGCGGTGATAAAGTCCTCCACCACGCCATTGCCCCCGAGGCATTCCATGGCCTCGTAGGCGTGGTGGGGTGTGCGTTTGCAGATCCAGTATTTGCCCACGGCGGCGCCCAGGCGCAGCAGTAGCCGCTGACTCTCCTGGTCCCGGTGGTCCAGTGCTTGCGCCATGCGCATGGTCAGGGCCACGGAGCCCTCCACTTCCAGCTGCAGATCGGCGAGGACATTCTGCATCAGCGGCTGGTCGATCAGCTGGTGGCCAAAAGCTCGGCGGTGGGCGGCGTGGTGAATCGCCTGAATCACCGCCTGTCGCTGGGCGGCGGAGGAGCCAACCATACAGTCGAAGCGGGTGGTGGCTACCATCTCGATAATGGCGTTGATACCGCGGCCCTCGTCGCCGATCAGCCAGCCGAGGGCGCCGTGTATCTCCACTTCCGACGAGGCATTGGAGCGATTGCCGGACTTGTTTTTCAGCCGCTGGATCTGCAGCGCATTTTTGCTCCCATCAGCGCGCCAGCGCGGCACCAGGAAACAGGACAGCCCCCCGGGGGCCTGGGCCAGCATCAGGAAGGCGTCACACATGGGGGCGGACATAAACCACTTGTGTCCCACCAGTTCGAATACCCTATTGCCGCTGTTGTCCGGCAGCGGAATGGCACTGCTGGTGTTTGCGCGCACATCCGAGCCCCCCTGCTTTTCCGTCATGCCCATACCGATGGTGAGCGCGGCCTTGTCCCCATAGGGCCGATTACTGGCATCGTAGCCCCGGGCGGTAACCTTGGGCAGCCACTCGGCGGCCAGGTGGGGGCTGAGTCGCAGTGTTGGCACCGCGGCGAAGGTCATGGTGACGGGGCATCCGTGGCCGGATTCCAACTGGCTGTGGAGGTAGTATTTGGCTGCGCGCACCAGGTGCGCACCGGGTTTCGGGTCGACCCATGGCGCACTGTGCAATCCTTCGCTCAGGGCCAGTTGCATCAATTGGTGGTAGGCGGGGTGGTAGCGCACCAGGTCGATGCGGTTGCCGTTGCGGTCGTGGCTGTCGAATTCGGGCGGGAAGGCATTGGCGAGAAAGCCGCGCTCGATCATTTCCGGACGACCGCAGATTTCGCCATAGCGCTGCAAATCCTCCTCTGCCCAGTGGCCGCCATACAGTGTCACTGCATCGCGCAGAGCGCCGTCGCCGGCGTAAAGATTGTGCCCCGTCAACGGCGGCGTCTGGTTGAAAACCGTGTGGGTACTGGCCTGGCTGGAGGGGGGCTCGGCTTCACTCATCGTTGTCCTCGCTGGCAGCAGCTGTGGGCGCTATAGCAAGATAACGGACGGGGACGTCAAAGCCTAGCAGGCTGTTGAAAAAGTGTTTTTCAGCAGTCTGCTGTTCCGAACAGGGATGTTCGGGCCGCAAATCAGACACTGCGTTTGCCGGCTAGGTTGAGGGTGAGTTCCAGCAGCCCGCTCCAGGGGTCCCGGCCGCGGTCGCCCTTGATTGCGCTATCCACGGCCCTGGCCCGCAACAACAGTTCTTCGAGCTGGCGCCGTTCAAGCCGCGACAGTGCGGATTGCACCAGCGGCTGGCGTTTTTGGATACGGACCAGCCGGCCGATGGGCTGGCCCTGGTCCAGTTGCTGGCCCACCTCTATCAGGCTGCGTATCTCCCGCGCCAGAGCCCAGAGTACCACCGGTGCCTCGACGCCCTCGGCTCGCAAGCCGTGCAGGGTTTTAACCGCCCTGTCCGCGTCGCCGGCGAGCGCCCGGTCGATCAGGCCAAACACATCGTAGCGAGCCGAGCTGGCCACGGCCGCGTCCATCAGCTCGGCGGTGATGACCTGACCTGCGCAAAGCAGCTTGAGTTTTTCTATTTCCTGATTTGCCGCCAGCAGGTTGCCTTCGACGCGCTCGGCCAATATCTGAATGGCATCCGGTTCCGCCTCTAATCCCAGGGTGCGCAGGCGCTGGTGGATCCAGCGCGGCATTTCCCGCGCCTCCACCGGCCAAACCTGAATAAGGGTACCCCGTTGTTCGAGCGCCTTAATCCACTTGCTGTTCAGCTGCGTGCGCTCGAGCTTGGGCAGCACCAGCAACAGTACAAGGTCGTCGCAGTGGATGCCGGCGAACTCCTGCAGCGCCCGGCTGCCCTTGTCCCCGGGTTTGCCACCGGGCAGCCGCAGTTCAATGAGTTTTTTTTTCGCGAACAGCGACAGGCTGCCGGCGGCGGCCAGCAGGGTACCCCAGTCGAAATTGTGCTCGCCGTGCAGCAGTTCGCGCTCGTCGTATCCCTTTTGCCTGGCGGCCACACGGATACTATCGCAACATTCCTGCACCAGCAGCGGTTCATCCCCGGATACGACGTAAATCGGGGTCAGCCCCCGATTCAGGTTCTGGGACAACTGGCGGGGATTGATGCGCATCCGACCGCTTAGCTTCTGTCTGACGGCGCTGCATCGATGTCGATGCGGCGCAGCCGGTCGATGATGCGGCTGATCAGGTCGCGCCGCATTTCCACGCGCAATGAGCGCTCCTCCTCACCCTTGCTGACAACTTCGTTGTCGTCCCAAACCAGGGTGCGGTATACGACTGCCTCGGCGTTGTCGAGCAGAGTCCGGCCGCTGCTGTCGCGCACGCTGTAGAGTGCACTGGTGGTCAGTTCGTATTCCGATGCGCGTCCCTTGGCGTCGACGGAGACGGTGCGCCTGCGCTCATTTTCCGCGTGGATGATCAGCACATAATCCGCCTCTATCGCCGACTCCGCCATGGGCAAGCCGGCGTTTTGCAGCAGCCGGGTGAGGCTTTCGGCGGTGTCGGCGCGGGGATTCTGGGCGGTGATGTACAGCTTGCTGCCCGGGGGAAAGTTTTTGGGCGCCCCGCGGAGATGCCAGCCACAGCCACCGGTGGCGATGGCGAGTGTTATCAGCGCAATAGTCAGTGTTTTTTTCATGGCAGTGTGTCCAGTCGCGGGGCCGTCCGGCGTCTTGATCCCGTGCAAAGAAAGTGAGGCTGGCGCTGCCCCGTTACCGGGCGACGATGTTCACCAGTTTACCCGGTACCACGATCACTTTGCGGATCTGGGCATCGCCGATGAACTTCAGCACATTTTCGTGGTTCACCGCCAACTGCTCCAGGGCTTCCCTGTCCGCGTCTGCGGGTGCGTCCAGCTTTGCCCGCACTTTGCCGTTGACCTGTACCACCAGGGTGATGGTGGAGCGGACCAGTGCCTCTTGGTCCACCTGCGGCCAGGGCGCGTCCACCAGCGGGGTGTCGTGGCCCAGTTCCCGCCAGAGTGCGTGGCAGATATGTGGGGTGACCGGGGCCAGCAGCAGCACTGCGGTGCGCAATGCCTCCGCCTCTGTCGCCAGCCCCTGCTCGCTGTCGCGCTCGGCCAGTCTGATTATTTCGTTGAGCAGCTCCATCACGGCGGCTACGGCGGTGTTGAAAGTCTGGCGGCGGCCATAGTCGTCGCTGACCTTGCGGATGGTCTCGTGGGTCTTGCGGCGCAACTGTCGCTGGCTGTCCTTGAGGTTGCCGCTGTGGACAGGTGCGCTGCCGCCACCGGCGGCGATATGGCCGTAAACGGTTTTCCAAAGTTTGCGCAGGAAGCGGCTGGCTCCCTCGACGCCGGCATCGTGCCACTCCAGGGTCTGTTCCGGCGGTGCGGCGAATACGGTGAACAGCCGTACTGTGTCAGCTCCGTATTGCTCTACGGCGGCGTGGGGATCTATGCCGTTGTTCTTGGACTTGGACATTTTCACCACACCGCCGGCGATGACCTCTTCACCGGTGGCTATTTCAATCGCGCGAACCGGCTTGCCTTTGTCGTCGCGCTCGACGTCAACCTCTGCGGGGTTGAGCCAAGTCTTGTGGCCATTGTCCTGTTTGTAAAAGGATTCCGCCAGCACCATGCCCTGGCACAAGAGCCGCTTGAAGGGCTCGTCACTGGAGAGCAGGCCCTCGTCGCGCATCAGTTTGTGGAAGAAGCGCGCGTAGAGCAGGTGCAGTATGGCGTGTTCGATACCGCCCACATACTGGTCCACCGGCAGCCAATAGTCCGCGCGGGCCGGGTCCAGCATACCCTCCTCAAAGTCGGGGCAGGTGTAGCGGGCGTAATACCAACTGGATTCCATAAAGGTGTCGAAGGTATCGGTTTCGCGCTCCACCGGTTTGCCGTCGAGGGTGTCCTGACGCCACTGGGGGTCCGCCTTGAGGGGGGATCTCACACCGTCCAGTTCCACCTCTTCCGGCAGCAGGATGGGCAGTCTGTCCGCCGGTACCGGAATTTCGCCGCCGTCCGGCAGGTTGAACATGGGGATGGGGGCGCCCCAGTAGCGCTGGCGCGACACACCCCAGTCGCGCAGTCGGTAATGGGTTGTGACCCGCCCCCTGCCGGCGGCCGTGAGGGTGTCGGCAATGGCAGCGAAGGCGGCGTCGAAGTCGAGGCCGTCGAAATCGCCGGAATTGACCAACAGGCCCCGGTCGACAAAGGCGGCACTGTCCAGATCTATCTGTTCGCCGTCGGCCGGTGCTATTACCTGTGTGATGGGAAGCTGGTACTTGCGCGCAAATTCCCAGTCGCGCTGGTCGTGGGCGGGTACCGCCATCACTGCACCGGAGCCGTAATCCATCAACACATAGTTGGCGACCCACAGCGGCACCTCTTCACCGGAGATGGGGTGAATTGCCCTGAGGCCGGTATCCATACCGCGTTTTTCCATGGTGGCCATATCGGCTTCGGACAGGGATTGCTGTTTGCACTCGGCGATGAAAGCCATCAACTCGGGGTTGTCTTCCGCCAGTGCCATGGAAATCGGGTGCTCCGCTGCGAGAGACACATAGGTAACGCCCATCAGGGTATCCGGGCGGGTGGTGTATACATCCAGATGATTCACACCGGCGATGGTCTGGGGCAGGGCGAAACTCAGTTCCAGCCCCCTGCTTTTGCCGATCCAGTTGCGCTGCATGGTGCGCACCTGCTCCGGCCAGTGGGGCAGCTTGTCCAGGTCGTTGACGAGTTCGTTGGCGTAAGCGGTGATCCGTATAAACCACTGTGCCAGCTCCCGGCGCTCCACAGTGGTGCCACAGCGCCAGCAGCGGCCGTCCTCCACCTGTTCATTGGCCAGCACCGTCTGGTCGTGGGGGCACCAGTTCACGGCGGAGTTTTTCTTATAGACCAGGCCCTTCTCATACAGGCGGGTAAAGAACCACTGCTCCCAGCGATAATAGGCAGGGCGGCAGGTGGCCAGCTCGCGGGACCAGTCAAAGCCGAAGCCCAACACTTTTAACTGGTCTTTCATGTAGTCGATGTTGGCGTAGGTCCACTTGGCCGGTGCGGTTTTGTTTTGAATGGCGGCATTTTCTGCCGGCAGGCCGAAGGCGTCCCAACCCATGGGGTGCAGGACATTCTTGCCTTGCATGCGCTGGAAACGGGAGATAACGTCGGTAATAGTGTAATTGCGCACATGTCCCATATGCAGCTTGCCACTGGGATAGGGGAACATGGACAGACAGTAGAATTTTTCCCGGCCGGCGTCCTCCGTGACCTCAAAGCTTTTCTGTTCCTCCCAAAACTGCTGGGCGGACGCTTCGACTGTAGACGGGTTGTACTGCTTTTGCATCGGTAGGGAACCTATACTCTGTGATTCAACGCTCAGTGGCACATCCGGAATAACCGGTACACTGACAAACGCCGGATTATATGAGGGATGCCATGACGAAGGAACCGAAGTTGCCGCCGGAGGGTGATTTGGCTGAAGAATTGCGCCGCAGCCTCGAGAACCTGGTGGAAGGGGAGTTGTCGGTTGAAAATTTAACTGCCAACAAGCTGACCTTTCTGCGCGCCTGGCTCAAGGATGACCTGCACCGTACCGGCGACTATCTGCGGGGCCTGGGGGGCGAGCTGCAGACACTAGAGGAACGCACCGGCGACTGGCTGCTGAATGCCGCTGATCCAACGGAAACCGCCTGGCCCAACTTACTCCGTTGCATCAGTGGCGGGCAGCCTTGGGCACTGGCGGGCGAGACGGTAGGAGAGGGGGAGGAGTTGCAGTGTCTCGGTTGTGGATATCGGGTCCTGCCGGCGCCGCACACCCAGATCACCCCTTGCCATCGCTGCGGTTATGGGTGCTTTAGGCAGTTGGAGGGTGGTCTGGAAGCCTAGGGAGCCTCTGATAAAGTCAGTGCAATCTCAGGCTTTGCGTCGAGTTCGCCAGTTAGGCGCAGTCGCGCAGGAATGTTGGTTACCTTTCAAGCGGCTGCAACACAGCGGGCGGACTCGATGCAAAGCCCCGCAGGGCGGGCCTGTGGCGTCACTTGGACCTTGTTGCTCCGCTCGTCAAGGACAACCAGCCTTGACCTTCGCGCAGCGCCTTGCCAAGCGGTGCCACAGGCTCCGCTGAGACAGTACTGACTTTATCAGAGGTTCCCTAATGGAACTGCACACCAGCCTGACTTCACTGCTGCTGCCGCCGCTGGCGCCCCTGCTGGGTCTGCTGGCGGCCTTTATACTCTGTCTCTTTCCGTCCTCCTCCTGGCTGTTCAAGCTGTCCCTGCCCTTGGCCATGGTTTCTTTTGCGGCTCTGTGGATTTGTGCAACGCCGGCATTTTCCGTCTGGCTGGGTAAGCAGCTGGGTGAGGTCCAGCTCGACAGTCCCGGGCCGCCACAGGCAGTGGTGGTTTTGGGTGGGGGGCGTTACCGCAGCTTGAGCAGCGGCAGCGAGCGACTTTCCGCCACCAGCCTGGAGCGGGTGGTCGGCGCCGCACAGGGAGCGCCGGCGCAGCTGCCGATACTGGTTGCCGGTGGGCGGGTTTTACAGCGGGATCAGGGCTCTGAGGCGGATATGATGGTCGCTGTGCTGCAGCAACTGCTGCAGAGACCGGTGACCTGGCGCGACGGCTGCAGCCGCACCACGGCGGAAAATGCGGTCAATAGTGCGGCCATACTGCACGACTCGGGTATTGAGCGTATTGTCCTTGTGACCCACTGGTGGCACATGCCCCGGGCAGCGCGTGTCTTTGCCCGTGCCGGACTGCAGGTACAGCCACTGCCGGTGGGTGTGGTCGATGAGCTTCCGCCCCGCACGCGGGGCGCTCTACTGATGTGGATACCCAGTGCCGCGGCGATGCTGCGCACGCAAACCTATTGGCGGGAGCTGCTGGGTCAGTTCTGGTACCACTGGCGGCCCATGCCGCCGGTGCACAAATGCTAGGCCCTGGGGAACTTCCGGCTAGGGAGCGGTTCTTATTTGCGGGTCACGCCTGGGTCTTGAGAGGTGGTGGCGTGGGGCATATGATAAGTGCCCGCAGTGTCTAGTCTGTCGTCGATTTCCCTGTCTGAACTACCCTTTTGCGGCGGGGATTGGGGCCGGCGCAGAAAAAAATAAAAGAGGTAATACTGAGATGGAGGCTATTCCTGCATCGTTTTCCCCGATTCAATTGCACGACCGCCTGAATCGCCCGATATGGCTCGGCTTCAAGCGGGTCCCGGTGGATGGCCGTGAACTGCTGTTTTTGACTTCCGGCAGCGGCTCGGTCCAGATCGGCAAGAATTTCGAGACTTTTGCCGGACAGATAGTCCGTGAATTTGATATCAATCCTGCGGATGTGGATTTCGTCGAGTTGCGGGACGAAGACGAGCAGCGGCACTGGTATCGCTGGCATGCCCAGTGGGTGGGGTCAGCGCCCATGGAGTGCCGGGCTGAAGCGGTGACCGGTGAATCCCGCCGACGCTACCTCGACCAGGTACTGCACGGCGATACGGTGGCGGCCTGATTTACCCCAGACCAGTATTCTCTGTGGTGCCTGGCCACGAAACCGGATCAGGCCACTTGCCGCTTGATGCCGTTTCCCAGCAGGTCGGCCAGCGCCCCTTCGAGAGTCGGATACCTGAAGCTGTAGCCGCTGTCGAGTGCGACGCGCGGTTCCATTCTCTGGCTGGCCAGCAGCAATTCCTCAGCCATTTCCCCAAACAACAGTTTTAGCAGCCATGCGGGAGTGCGCATCACCGCCGGGCGCTGCAGTTGCTTGCCCAGCAGCCGGGCAAAGCTGTTGTTGGTAACCGCTTCCGGGGCGGAGGCGTTAAACGGCGTACAGAGTTGGTGGTCAATCGCGTGTAGCATCAGCCCGACGATATCCTCTTCGTGAATCCAGCTCATCCACTGCTCGCCGGAACTCATGGGGCCGCCCAGACCCAGACGGAAAGCCGGCAGCATCTGGCTGAGGGCGCCGCCGCGGGTGGACATTACGATGGAGGTGCGCATGATACCGACACAGATGCCGGCCCGCTGCAGCGGCAGGGTGGCCGCTTCCCAGTCGCGGCACAGCTGTGCCGCGAAGCCGCCCCCCGGAGGGCTGTTTTCCCGCAGCAGATCGCCGCCGCGGTCGCCGTAGTAGCCTACTGCCGAGCCGGACAGCAAATACCTTGGGGGTTGCTTGAGGGACAGGCACCAGCGCGCCAGTTCTTTCGTGGTACCTATCCGCGAAGTGCGGATTTGCTGGCGGGAGTGCTCCGTCCAGCGGCGGGAAATGGGTTCCCCCGCCAGGTTCACCACAATGTCGACCGGTTCCTGTACCTGCTGCAGTTCGCGGCAGCCTCTGGCGGTTTCTCCACACAGCTGCCGCACCTTGTCCGGCCGCCGGCTCAATACCGTTAGCGTGTTGCTGCGGGCCAGCCAGTGCTGACAAAACAAGCGGCCAATAAGGCCGGTGCCGCCGGTAATCAAACTGTGCATAGTGATGGCATCCTTGCCGGTTGGCATTATTTTTGTGCGGCCCGTGATTTATCTGGAGCCAGTGTAGGATAAATCAGTCATTTTGGGGGCGATTTGCGCGTCTTGTCAGCGCTTGGCCGTCAGCTTGGTATCTTGCTCCGGAGTCGGTCTGTGGCGCACGGCGAGGCCGATGGCGAGCATCGGCAGCGCCAGAGCAAACGGCAGAGTAATACCGGCCAGCATAAAGGGGGTGGCGCCCTGCATGGCGGTGATCCGGCCCACCAGAGTGGCGCGTTCGAACTGTGGCAGGCGCTGGGTAATCCTCCCGTGCGGATCCACGATTGCGGTCACGCCGGTGTTGGTGCCGCGCACCAGATAGCGGCCGGTTTCCAGCGCGCGCATCTGGGCCATCTGCATATGCTGGAGCGGGCCAATGGAATCCCCAAACCAGGCGTCGTTGCTAATGGTGAGCAATACCTGGGCATTCAGGGCGGAGTCCGCCACCAGGCTCGGGTAGACGATCTCATAGCAGATAAGCGGGGCCCAGGTGGCGTCGCCGGCATTCAGGGGCTGCTGTTTGTCGGGGCCGGAGCGGATGAAAGAAGTGGGCAGGTCGAAAAACTCTATGGTGCCGCGGATCCAGTTTTCCAGCGGTACATATTCCCCGAACGGCACCAGGTGCCGCTTGTGGTAGACCTGTGGGGTGCGGCCGAACACAGCGGCCGAGTTGTACACGACGCGGTGAGCGCGGCTTTCCTCACTGCTGGCCTCGCGGTCGTACAGCAGGCCGCTGATCAGGTCGATACCACTCTGTTCGGCGTTGCGCTGCAGTGCCTGCATCAGGTTCGGTGCCTGGTGATACAACAGCGGCAGCGCCGCCTCGGGCCAGACAATAACGTCCACTCCCTGTCCCGAGAGGTTGCGGGTGGCCTCCTGATAGCGGTCGATGGTCTCGCCGCGGAAAGCGGGCAGCCACTTTTTCTCCTGGGGGATATTCGCCTGCACCAAACCCACCGAAAGCGGCTCGCCGGCGGTCTGGGTCCAGGGTACCTGGGACAGCAGTGCCCCGAGCGGCCAGATGGCCAGCACTGCGGTCAGCAACACGGCATCGGCTCTGTACCGCAGCGGTCGCAAACGGCCGGAGACCAGCAGAGCTGCAGTTGCGGCGGTCAGGGCCAGCAACAGGCCCATGCCATAGACACTCACCACCGGCGCCCACCCGGACAGCCAGGTGTGAACATGCCCATAGCCGGAGAACAGCCAGGGAAAGCCGGTGAACAGCCAGCTGCGCAGCCATTCGCTCAGGAACCACAGGGCGGCAAAAGCCAGTGCGAAGCTCAACCTGTGGTCGGTAAAATGGCCGAGGAAGAAGAATGGCAGGGCGAACAGCAATGCCATGATGGCTGCAAAGGCACCGGTCAGCGCAACACCCAAAACCACCGAGGAGCCACCGAACTGGGTGATGGACACATAGACCCAGGAGGCGCCGCTGACGAAGAGCCCGAGACCGAAACAGAATGCCAGCCAGAGAGTACTGCGCCCCGGCAGTTGGCGGCGGCCGGCAGCGTACAGATTCAGCCACGCGAACAGGGCGAGGGACAGCAGCCCCAGCGGCCAGAAGTCGAAGGGAGCGAATGACAGGGTGAGCAGGCTACCTGCGACAAGGCTGGCGAGGGAGATGTAGAGTCTGGGCATCTTGTCGGTCTGTTCAGATCAAATGGCAGTGCGGAATTCCCGCCCGGGCTAGGCCGGGATTTTACCCGGGTGGCCCTCGCGGTGTATGCGCAGCAGGTGCACCTGGCGGTTGTCGGCGTAGAGCACGCGGCAGGTGAAATCGCCCATCTGCGTCACCTCGTCGCGCCCCGGCAGGTGGCCAAACGATTGCATCACCAGTCCGCCGACAGTATCGAACTCTTCGTCACTGAGTTCGCTGTCGAAGAACTGGTTAAAATCCTCGATGGGGGTGAGGGCTTTGACGATGTAGTCATTCTCGCCCACCTTGCGGATAAAACTATCCTCCTCTTCCTCGTCGGTTTCATCCTCAATCTCGCCGACGATTTCCTCCAGAATATCCTCGATAGTGACCACCCCGGATACGCCGCCATATTCGTCGATCACCACCGCCATATGATAGCGGTTCTCGCGGAACTCCCGCAGCAGTATATTGAGACGCTTGCTCTCCGGGATGATATTGGCGGGGCGTATGATTTCTTCGAGGCTGAAGCCCGTCGCGCCTTTCAGAATCAACGGCAGCAGGTCCTTGGCGAGCAAAATGCCGCGGATATCGTCTATACCGTCGCCGGTGACGGGAAAGCGGGAGTGGCCGGATTCGATGATTTTCGGCAGGAACGCCTCCGGCTTGTCCTGCAGGCTCACAACCACCATCTGCGAACGCGGGATCATTATCTCCCGCACCTGTTGGGTGGACACGTCCAGTGCGCCTTCGATGATGGACAGCGCCTCCGCATCCACTACCTGGTTTTCCGCCGCATCCTTGATGATTTCCAGCAGCTCATCGCGGGACTTGGGCTCGGCCGAAAAGGCCCTGAAGAGTTTTTCCAGCCAGTTTTTCTCCCCGGACCGGGGCTTGCTGGAAGAGTGACTACTTGGGGGTTCGTCGGTGGTCATGGAAGTTGCCATGCTCCGTATTCTCTCGTTGCTAGTCTAGTTTGTCACCGGCCGCCGGTGCCGGTGTGGTTTGCGGCGGAATTGCCACAGTAAGGGTCGGGGATGTCGAGTCCGGCCAGCAGGCGGGTCTCCAGGCTCTCCATGATCTCTGCGTCGGCGTCCTCGATATGGTCGTAACCCAGCAGGTGGAGTGTGCCATGGACTACCATGTGAGCCCAGTGCGCAGACAGCGGTTTCTGCTGCTGCCGGGCCTCCCGGGCGACCACCGGGGCGCAGATAACGAGATCGCCCAGCAGTGGCAGGTCCAGGTCCTCGGGCAACGCCGCCGGAAAGGACAGGACATTGGTGGGTTTGTCCCGTTGCCGGTACCGACGGTTCAGGTGCCGGCTCTCTTCTTCATCGACAATGCGCACCGTGAGTTCGGCGTCTCCGCGGGTATCGGCCAGCGCAGCGGTGGCCCAGGTGCGAAGCTGGTCATCGCTGGGCAGACCGGGGGACTGGCTGGCTCGCTGTACGTCGAGGTGCACTTGGTTCATGGCGATCGGCTAGGGTCGCGGCTTCAGGCCGCGTCTTCATCCTGCCGGCCGGCAGGGGCTTCCTGCGCGGCTTCGTGGAAATCGTAGGCTTCCACAATGCGCTGTACCAGGGGGTGGCGCACCACGTCCTTGGCCCCAAAATGGGTAAAGCTGATGCCGTTGACCCGGCGCAGGACCTCGGCGGCGTGGCGCAGGCCCGAGGCCTGGCCGCGGGGCAGGTCTATCTGGCTGGGATCGCCGGTGATCACCGCAGTGGAGCCAAAACCAATGCGGGTCAGGAACATTTTCATCTGCTCGCGGGTGGTGTTCTGGCTTTCGTCGAGAATCACGAAGGCATTGTTGAGCGTGCGGCCCCGCATGTAAGCCAGCGGCGCCACCTCGATCACATTGCGTTCGATCAGTTTGCCAACGGTTTCGAAGCCCAGCATTTCATACAGGGCGTCGTATAGCGGTCGCAGGTAGGGGTCTACTTTCTGACTCAGGTCCCCGGGCAGGAAGCCCAGCTTCTCGCCGGCCTCCACTGCCGGGCGGACCAGCAGGATGCGCTCCACCTCATCCTTGAGCAGTGCCTCTACGGCACAGGCCACCGCCAGGTAAGTCTTGCCGGTCCCGGCCGGACCGATTCCAAAATTGATGTCATTGGTCTGCACCGCGTGCACATACTTGCGCTGATTGACACCGCGGGGCCGCACCGAACACTTCTTGGTGCGGATCAACACCACCTGCCCGTCTTCCGGCTTACCCTCCGGGCTCTCCTGTTCCAGCAGTTCTTCAACCCCCGACTGCTGCAGTGCCAGGTGGATCTCGTCCGGGGTGAGGACATCGCGTTCGCCGGTTTCTGCATAGAGGAAGCTCAATAGCTCTCCGGCGGCGCGGGCCGAGCTGGGTTCGCCATAAAAGGCAAACCGGTTGCCGCGGTTGCGGATTTCCACATCGAGACGGTGTTCAATCTGGCGCAGGTGCTGATCGAATTGGCCACAGAGATTGGCCAGGCGGCGGGCATCGTTGGGTTCAAGGGTGATACTGTGAGCGAGAGTATGTGTTTCCAAATTGGTTTCCGTGCACCTTTATCTGACATTTAGTCTCTAGGGTATACCGATTTTCCGGCCAGGGGAAAGCTTTGCCTCTGACAAATAGGGTATAGAAAGGAATTTTTATATAATATTTTGCTATTAATATAGATTTCACCGCTTCTGGACCCCTTGCGGGATGCCCACTCAGAACAGTGGGCCATCCAGTTCAGAGGTCACCAGGGTACCGCGCAGCGAGTTTGGCAGCGCCTCTTCGATCAGCAGATCCGCAAAGTTGCCGATCAGTGCCAGGTTGTCGCAGCGGAAGTTGACCACACGGTTGTTTTCGGTCCGGCCCTGCAGTTGGCCGGGATCCTTTTTCGACACGCCGGTAACCAGTACGCGCTCTGTATTGCCTACCATGCGCCGGGCAATGGCCGCAGCCTGCCGGTTGATAAGGCCCTGCAACTGCTGCAGGCGCTGTTTCTTGACTTCCCCCGGCGTATCGTCGGGCAAATCCGCTGCCGGGGTGCCCGGGCGTGGCGAATAGATAAAGCTGAAGGAAATGTCGAAGTCCATTTCCTGGATCAGATTTAATGTGGCCGCGAAATCTTTTTCGGTCTCCCCCGGAAAACCGACGATAAAGTCGGAGGACAGACAGATGTCCGGGCGTATCCTCCGCAGGCGGCGGATCTTGGACTTGTATTCAAGGGCTGTATGGCCGCGCTTCATGGCCATAAGGATCGGGTCAGAGCCGCTCTGAACCGGCAGGTGCAGATGGCTCACCAGTTCCGGTACTTCGGCATAGACGTCGATGAGTGCATCGGAGAACTCCACCGGGTGGGAGGTGGTGTAGCGGATGCGGTCGACGCCGTCGATGGCGGCCACATAGGTGATCAGTTCGGCAAAGTCGACCACTTGTCCATCTTCGCCCGGGGCCCGGTAGGCGTTGACATTCTGTCCCAGCAGATTCACCTCGCGGACACCCTGTGCGGCCAGGTGGGCGATCTCCTCCAGGACATCTGCGAGAGGGCGGCTGACTTCCTCCCCCCGGGTATAGGGAACCACGCAGAAGGTACAGTACTTGGAACAGCCTTCCATAATCGAGACAAACGCGGTGGCGCCGTCGGCTTCCGGTTGCGGCAGGCGGTCAAACTTCTCGATTTCGGGGAAGGATACATCCACCACTACCGCGCCACTGTTGTGCTCCCGGGTCTCCATCATTTCCGGCAGGCGGTGCAGGGTTTGGGGGCCAAAGACCAGGTCCACATAGGGGGCGCGCTTGGAGATGGCCTCGCCTTCCTGACTGGCGACACAGCCACCGACGCCGATGATCAGGTGCGGATTCTTTTCCTTCAGGTGCTTCCAGCGGCCCAGTTGGTGGAACAATTTTTCCTGTGCCTTTTCACGGATAGAACAGGTGTTGATCAGCAGTACGTCCGCCTCGTCCGGATCGTCTGTGGCTACCATGGCGTGCGACTCGCCCAGCAGATCGCGCATGCGCCCCGAGTCATACTCGTTCATCTGACAGCCGTGGGTCTTGATATAGAGCTTTTTCACCCGGTCGCGGGGTGCTGATTCGGACATGTCTGGCCTGGCTAAAAACTGTTCAGTTGGAGAGGGGCGGCATTATAGCGACCCGCCAGCAGGCTGCCTAGATGGTGTGCAGGGCAACTGTAGTTAGCACCCGCTATCCTGTGCTATTCTTGCGCGCTTTTTCCTGCATTGGCCAGAATCGCTGTGCAGGGGCTAGGGAGCCTCTGATTAATTCGGTGTAACCTCAGGCTTTGCGTCGTGTTCGCCAGTAAGGCGCAGTCGCGCAGGAATGCTGGTTGCCTTTCAAGCGGCTGCAACGCAGCGGGCGGACTCGACACAAAGCCCCGCAGGGCGGGTCTGTGGCGCCACTTGGGCTAGGTTGCTCCGTTCGTCAAGGACACCCAGCCTTGACCTTCGCGCAGCGCCTTGCCAAGCGGTGCAACAGGCTCCGCTGAGGCAATACTGAATTAATCAGAGGCTCCCTGGTATTCGCAGGGGCAGGCCCTCAACAGAGACATCTATGGCGAACCCAATCTACAAAGTGATTTTTCACAATCAGAATCAGGTGTATGAACTCTACGCCCGTGCCATCTATCAAAGTGATATGTATGGATTTATCGAGGTGGAGGAGTTTGTGTTTGGGGAGAAGTCCCAGTTGGTGGTGGACCCCAGCGAGGAGAAACTCAAAACCGAGTTCGCCTCGGTCACGCGTTCCTATATCCCCATGCACAGTATTGTGCGTATCGATGAGGTGGAGAAAGAGGGCACCGGCAAGATTGTCGAGGTAAAGGGTGAGAAGGTGGCGCAGTTCCCGTTTCCAGCGCCCATGAGGCCCCCGGCGGACACAGAGTAGGTCGCTGCCATATCCCTTTGGGGCGAGAATACCGAGATCAAACCGGTGATTCACCGGGGACTTTTGTAAATTTACGCACGATTTTCACCTGCCGATCGCTGGCTGGCAGTGTAGCGGACAGCATCGCCTGGCTTTTCTCTGTTCGGGTTTGCGGTCTAAACCCAGAAATCCTTAGCGATAAATAAAGTAGTTACAGGCTTGATCGGCATCTAGGGCCTGTTAACACTAATTTTGATAAAATCTGCGTTTATGGAAATCACAAAATCGCAATTCAAAATTATCGAACACCTGCTGCCTTTACAGCGAGGTAACGTCAAAATACCGAATATACAGGTCATAAACGCTGTTTTG
>NZ_JBFLAB010000025.1:0-63688 GCF_040742695.1 Microbulbifer discodermiae
GAGGAACAGTTCGCGCCGTGTTTTGCGTTTCTTGATAGTGTATTCGGCTTCGGCGAAGGTCAGTTGGCTCATGATTGAATCTGTGTATGTTGGAAATGGGGTAAATTATGCCAGACTGGAGCAGTTTTTCAGAGGTTCCCTAACTGAACAGGCCGATAAAGAAGCGTTTGAAAGCATCCCAGATTCGCTTGAAGAAGCCGGCTCTCTCCACGTCCTCGGCAACCACCGCCTGGACATCGGCCACTTTCTTGCCATCCAGGGTCACTACCACTTTCCCAACCGGGTCGCCACGCTTCAGGGGAGCTTCCAGTTCTCCGTCGATAATCAGGTCGGCTTTAATGGTGTCCTCACCGCCACGGGGAATGGTGACGTATACGTCCTCACTGGGCACTATGCCTACCTGCGGCACTTTACCGCCCCAAACGCGTTCGTTTTGCAACACATCGTCGCGGCCGTAGACTTTGTGTGTCTGATAGTAACGGAAGCCGTAGGACAGCAGCGCCTGGGTTTCAGAAACGCGCTTTTCGTCGCTGGTGGCACCGACCAGCACGGAGACCAGGCGCATTCCCCGTTTCTGGGCCGACGCGACCAGGCAGTAGCCGGCCTCTTCGGTGTGTCCGGTTTTAATGCCGTCAACCGAGGAATCCCGCCACAGCAGGCGGTTGCGATTGGGCTGATTGATGCCCGCCCAGCTAAAATATTTTTCAGAGTAAAGTTTGTAGTGATCGGGATGGTCGTTGATCAGCGCCCTGGCCAAAGTGCCCAAATCGCGCACTGTGGTCAAATGACCCTCCGCTGGCCAGCCGGTGGCGTTGACGAAATGGGTGTCGTGCATACCCAATCGTTCGGCCTGCTGATTCATCACCTGGGCAAATACTTCCTCGTTTCCGGATACAAACTCGGCCAGGGCGATGCTGGCATCGTTGCCGGATTGGATAATTACCCCGCGCAGCAGATCGATAACCGGCACCTTGTCGCCCACTTTGACGAACATTTTTGAGCCGCCCTTGCGCCAGGCCTTTTCCGAAATAGGTACCAGGTCATCTTCCTTTATGCTGCCGTTTTCTATTTCGTCCGAGACAATGTAGGAGGTCATCATCTTGGTGAGACTGGCAGGTGAAATCGGTTTGTCAGCATCGTGTTCCACCAGTACCTGCCCGGTATGGGCGTCGATCAGCAGGTAGGCGGTTGCAGCGAGTTCTGGCGGCGCAGGGATCAGTGGTTTTTCAGCCTGGGCGATACCGCTCACACTGAACAACAAAAAGAAAAATGCGCTTAAGCGTTTGATCATTGGAAAGTGCCTCTATATTCCTCGCTGGTTAGATTTCCCCAGAGCAGCGCCCGGGATGTCACTCATTGTGGTCTGGGGTCCGCACCCAAATTTGTCAGTCGTAGACTACCTGGGGCAGACCGAGACTGTGCTGTCGTACCGACTCCCGCACCGCAGCCAATACCTGTTGCTGAGCGATGGGGCCGATGCGAACGCGAAAAAGCGTTTTCCCGCCAACAATAACCCGACTGATGGATACAGGATAGTCAACCACTGCTGACACCTGGCTGCGCACTTTGTCCGCCTTGTCCGGGCTGCCGTATGCACCCACCTGTAGAAAGGTGTTGGCGGGCAGCTTGAAACTGGCGTCTTCAGCCAATTTGTCACCTGCAGCGACGTTATTTTCCACGATCGGGGCCCCAGCTGCCACCGGTAGAGTTTCGGGGTCCAGAGCTACCACCTCTACCCGGGCGACACCCTTGTCTATATACCCCAGCTTCTGTGCGGCGGTGTAACTCAAATCAATAATGCGCCCGGGCACGAATGGGCCCCGGTCATTGACCCTGACGACCACACTGCGTCCATTGTCCAGGTTGGTCACCCTAGCGTAGCTGGGCAGAGGCAAAGTCTTGTGGGCGGCGGACATGGCGTACATATTGTAGACCTCGCCGTTGGCGGTGCGCCGGCCGTGAAACTTGGTGCCATACCAGGATGCCTGCCCCTTCTCACTGTAGCCTTTGACGTCACCTCGCACCCTGTAGCGCACGCCGTTGACGACATAGGGAGACTTGTTGCCGGCCTTGCCGATGGGCTCCCGAACCGGTACCGGGTCCGATACGGATCGCATATCCACGGGTGTCGGGGGACCGCTGTCCTTGACTCCGTCAGCAGGTGTCGCTGGCTTGCGGGGTTGTCCGCTACAGGCGGTCAATATCATGCCGGCCAGAATCGGCAACAGCCACTTTTTGCTTTGAAACATGAATTCCCCCGATCGTGCCGCAACGCTGTGTGCTGCAGTTTTCGTTGTTGTCGGTTGACGTTGTTAGTGGTTGAAGTGAGGCCGGGGGTTGCCCCTGGCCCTAAATTCCATTGACACTGTGCCGTTGCTAGGAGCGGCCACCGCGGGCCTTGACAATCTCCTGGGCCAGGTCGTAAACAGCCATGGCATAGAGCCGGCTGCGGTTGTAGCGTGTGATCACATAGAGGTTTTGCAACCCTATCCAGTACTGTTTGCCCCTTTCGGTTTGCAGGGAGAAAACGTTCGCGGGCTGCTCAGGGTCCACCGTCGCTGTGGTGGGAAAACCCTTCTCCGCCAGTTGGGCCACAGTCCATTTGGGTTCCAGCGACTCATTGACGATGGTCATATCGGCATTGGGGCGCGGACTCGCCATAACGGTGACCGGCTCTGAGGGCTTCCAGCCGTTCTCGGCCAGGTAATTGGCCACGCTGCCAATGGCGTCAGTGGTATCATTCCAGATATCCACTTTGCCGTCGTTGCTGAAATCCACCGCATAAGTGCGGTAACTGGAGGGTATAAACTGCCCAAAGCCCATGGCGCCGGCATAGGAGCCTTTCAGCTCCAGGGGGTCTATACCCTGGTCGCGGGTGAGTAGCAGATAGTTTTCCAGCTCCTTGGTAAAGAAAGCGGAGCGACGCGGATAGTTGAAAGCCAGTGTAGCCAGGGCGTCCAATACCCGGTACCTGCCCATATTGCCGCCATAGCGGGTCTCGATACCGATGATGGCGACGATTATCTCTGCCGGTACACCATACTCTTCCTCTGCTCTGGCAAGGGCCCCGGCATTTTTGTCCCAAAATTCCACACCGCCGTTGACACTTCGCGGTGTCAGGAAAAGCTTGCGATACTCGTACCAGGGTTTGGCCTTCTCCGCCGGACGCTGGATGGCCTTGAGTATCGAGTCTTTGCGCTTGGCCGCACCCATCAGCATTATGAGCTGATCGCGGTCGAAGTCGTGGGTGGCGACCATATAATCCACAAACGCAAGCGCATCCGGGTTTTCGGCGTGATCGGATTCCCTAGCCCAGGCGGAGAGAACCAGCCCCAGTCCCACCAATAGTCCTGTGGCCCACTTCAAGACAGTCGCTCCTGTTCCCATCATGCTTCCCTAGACCTTCGTTTTACCTGCCGGGTACTGCGTCAGGGCGTCACCCGGCGCCGCTCCGTACCTATCGCCATCAAAATGCCAAAACCCGCCATCAGGGTGATCAAGGCGGTGCCGCCGTAGCTCACCAGGGGCAGGGGCACCCCCACCACCGGCAGCAGACCGCTGACCATGCCAATATTTACAAATACATAGACAAAGAAAGTGAGGGTAATACTCCCCGCCAAAAGCCGTCCGAACATGTGCTGAGCCATAAAACTAATATAGATGCCCCGTGCGATTATCAATACGTACAGCAGCAATAGCAGCGAAACACCGCGCAAACCCCATTCCTCGGACAAAACCGCAATTATGAAATCCGTATGGCTCTCGGGTAAAAAGTCCAGTTGCGACTGGGTTCCCTGCATATATCCCTTGCCCACCAGCCCCCCGGAGCCGATCGCCGCCTTGGACTGAAATATGTTCCATCCGGCACCAAGCCGGTCCGCATCAGGGTTGAACAGCGTCAGAATCCTCTGGCGCTGGTAGTCGTGCAGCCCCCAGTGCCAGATGGGCCAGGCGGCCAGCGACACAGCCATTAGCGCGCCGCCGATCAGCTTCCAGCTGAGCCCCGAGAGGTAGAGCGCGAACAACCCGGAAACGGCAATCAGGATGGCGGTTCCCAGGTCCGGCTGCCGCACTATCAGTGCGGCGGGAACCAGGGCTATGGCCAGCGCCCCGGCAACCGTAGTCAGCGAGGGCGGTAAATGGCGCCCATGCAGCAGAGCTGCGACGCACATGGGCACCGCCAGCTTCATCACTTCGGCGGGCTGAAAGCGAAAGCCGCCCAGCTCCAGCCAGCGCTGGGCCCCTTTGGCGCCGACGCCAAAATACAGCACCGCCACCAGCAGGGCGCAGCCCAGCAGGTACAGCCAGGGAGACCAGCGGCGGTACATGTCCAAAGGTACCTGGGCGGCAACGAGCATGGCGACAAACGCCAACCCCATAAAAATCGACTGGCGGCGCACGTAATACCACTCGCCACCTGCCGCGCTGTACAACACCGTCAGACCGACACCGCACAAGGTAAGCAGCAGCACCAATAGCGGCACATCGATATGCCAGCGGCGGGAAACACTGACCGGAGATCGCAGGCTGATGGGGGAATCCGGCAGTCGATGCAGATAGTCGCGGCTAGCCATGAGTGGGCTCCTCCGCGGCAGTCACTCCCGGGGCGGCGCGCTTCACCACCTGCTCCAACGGGCGGGACAGCCATTCAAAAAACAGCTGCCGGGCTACCGGTGCCGCGACCGCACCTCCGCCTTCGCCATTTTCCACCAATACAGACACCGCTATTTGCGGGTCGTCCACGGGGGCAAAGGCGACGAACAGGGCGTGATCCCGGTGTCGCTCCTGCAGACTCTCGGAATCGTAGCGCTCACCCTGAGCGATACCCACTATCTGCGCGGTGCCGGACTTGCCGGCGACGCGAAAATCCAAGCCAGCGCCAGCCTTTTTGCCAGTGCCCTTGCTCACCACAGCTTCCATGCCCGCGAAAATCAGGTCCCAGTATTCCTCTTTGGCCTCCACGTTATCCAATACCTCTGAGGGCTGCTCGACGCCGTCGATCGCCATCACCACCTGGGGCTTGAAGTGGGTGCCGCGGTTGGCAATGGTCGCGGTCATCACCGCCAGCTGCAGCGGTGTCGCCAGCACGAAACCCTGTCCCAGCACCGCATTGAGGGCATCGCCGGGAAACCAGGGCATACCCCGGGCGCCGCGTTTCCACGCCCGCGAGGGAAAGAGCCCGGGGCGCTCAACCGGCAGGTCGATACCGGTCTTGGCGCCCAGGCCAAAACTGGTGGCGATCCTGTGCATATCATCGATATCCCAGCGGTGCGCCATATCCCAAAAGTAGACATCGCAACTCTGTTCCAGCGCCTGGATCAGGTCCACCTCGTGGCCGTGACCCCAACGCTTCCAGTCCCGGTAGAGCCGCGTGTCATTGGGCAGTTTGTAGTAGCCGGGGTCGTCGATCTTGGTGTTCCCGTCAATCACCCCGGCGGCCAGCCCACCCAACCCCATCAAAGGTTTGATAGTGGACCCCGGCGGGTACTGTCCCTGCAGGGCGCGGTTGAACAGGGGGACATCCAGAGAATCGCTGAGCGCCCGGTAATCTTTGAAACTGATACCGGTCACAAACAGGTTCGGGTCGTAAGACGGCTTGCTGACAAAGGCCAGCACGCCCCCGGTCTTGACGTCGATCGCCACTACGGCGCCGCGATTGTCCCCGAGGGCATCGGAGGCCACCTGCTGCAATCGCTCATCCAGGTACAGGGTCAACTCGGAACCCGGCCTGGGGTCCCTTCGCTCCAGCACCCTCAGCACCCGGCCACGGGCATTGGTTTCGACATTTTCATAGCCCACCTGGCCCAACAGGAGCTTTTCGTAGGAGCGCTCCAGCCCCACCTTGCCGATACTTCGCACGCCGCGGTAACGGCGCACGTCGTCCTGGGTGAAACCCGCCAGTTCGCGCTCGCTGATACGGCCCACATAGCCGACACTGTGGGCGAACAGATCCGCATCGGGGTAGTAGCGCACCAGCTCAGCCTCCACCGATACACCCGGCAGGCGGAATTCATTGACCGCCACCCGCGCTATCTCCTCTTCACTGAGGCGAAAGCGCAACGGCACCGGTTCAAAGGGGCGCCGGCGTTGCATACGCTTGCGGAACTTGGCCACATCGACGTCATCCAGACGGATGAGTTGCCCCAACAGCTCCAGCGTGGCGTCCAGGTCCCGCACCCGTTCACGCACTATAGAGAGGTTGTAACTGGGGCGGTTGTCCGCCAGCAAAGCACCGTTGCGATCGTAGATGAGCCCGCGGGTGGGCGCTACCGGCCGTACCTGAATGCGGTTGTCATCGGACTGGGTGCGATAGTCGTCGTAGTGGGTGACCTGCAGGTTGTAAAAGCGGACCACCAGCACCCCGAGCAATACCATCGCCCCGGCGAGCGCCGCCAGCATGCGATTGCGAAACAGCCGCTGCTCGTTGAGATGGTCTTTGAGGTGCAGTTTCTGGTGCATTGACTTGGGTGGTGTACTCTTGGCGCAAAAAACGGTTACAAAGTGTACACAAATTTGCCTCTTGGCGCGGCAAAACTCTCACAACTTCAGTCGACTTCTCTGCCATGCGGGTAGGACCCACTAGCGCGGATTAAGTTGCACCCGGCGGACCCCGCTCATGCCACAGCCCTATATGGCCCGGTCACTTGTGATAGGGGTGGCCGGCCAGCAGAGTCCAGGCCCGGTACAGCTGTTCCGCCAGCAGCACCCGCACCAGCGGGTGGGGCAGTGTCAAGGGCGACAGGGACCAGCTCTGCTGCGCCCGTGCCACACAGTCCAGCGCCAACCCGTCGGGGCCCCCAACCAGCAGACTGACATTCTCCCCCAGCATCTGCCAATCGCGCAGCTGTTGCGCCAGCTGCTCGGTGCTCCAGGGTTTACCGCGTACTTCCAGAGCCACTACATGTTCCCGCGCAGACAGGGCCGCCAGCATGGACCTGCCCTCTTTCTGGCGCGCCTTGTCTATCTGTGCGGGGGAGTTTTTCTGACCGCGCTGCCCGAGCGGAATATCCACCAGTTCCGGTGTCATCTCCCGCGGCAGGCGCTTGACGTAGTCGCCGTAGCCCTCCTGGACCCATTGAGGCATTTTGCCGCCCGCGGCCAGAATACGAATCTTCACTCTGTCCTAGGGCCTGTTGACACTATGGCTCGTGGCGGGTCGCCGGCGTCATGGACCACAACTTCTCCAGGTCGTAGAAGCTGCGCACATCCGCCAACATGACGTGAACGATCAGGTCACCATAGTCAACCAGCACCCAATCCCCGTGTTCCATACCCTCTATGCCCATAGGGCGAACGCCGGCCTTTTTGCCCTCGTCCACCACATTGTTGGCAAGGGACTTCACCTGGCGGTTTGAAGTGCCGGTGCAGATCACCAGAGTATCCATCACATCACTCAATTCCGATACGTCGAGAGTCACTATCTCCTTGCCCTTGAGGTCCTTCAGCGCCTCAACGGCGATCTCTGTGATATTCGTCATAACACCTTTTTTACATTAGCTGCCGCCACTGGCGGTTATTCCATAGAGTTGATTGTCTTCAATGTATTGCAGCACCGCCGCCGGCAGCAGGAAGCGCGGAGACTGGCGCTGCGCCAGCAGCCGGCGGATTTGGCTGGCGGAAATAGGCAGCGGTGTCTGCTCGCACACCAGCAGTCGACCCTGGGCCTCCCCGCGGATCTGCGCACGGGTACCCGCGTGTTCCCGCAGCAACCGGGCCACCTCACCATCTTCAGGCAACCGCCACCCCGGCCGGGCCACCACCACCAGGTGGGCCAACTGCAGCAGCCGCTCCCGGCGGTGCCAGGAGGGCAGCGTCAGCAGGGAATCCAGCCCCATGCAGAAACTGATCGAAACCTCTGTGCCCAGCTCGGCGCGCAGGTCCTCCAGTGTATCCACCGTGAAAGTGGGTCCGGCACGGTGTAACTCGCGCTCGTCCAGTTGCAGTTCACCACCCTTCTCAAGCGCCAGCGTCAGCATGTCCCGCCGCTGCTGTACAGATGCCCGCGGGCTCTGGCGGTGGTGGGGTTGACGGCAGGGCAGCAGGCGCATTTGGTCAAATCCCAGGGCCTGGCGCAATTCCAGCGCCATGCGCAGATGACCGAAATGCACCGGGTCGAAGGTACCGCCGAACAGCGCGATACTGCGACGGCGGTTACTGGCGGATGTGTCCATCGCCCAGCACTATCCACTTCTGCGACGTCAGCCCCTCCAGACCCACCGGACCCCTGGCGTGAATTTTATCGGTACTGATACCGATTTCCGCCCCCAGGCCATACTCAAAGCCGTCCGCGAAACGCGTGGAGGCGTTTACCAGCACCGAGCTGGAGTCCACCTCGGCCAGGAAGCGGCGCGCGCGGCTGTAATCCTCACTCACTATCGCCTCGGTATGGCCAGAGCCGTAGCGGGCGATATGCTCCATCGCTGTATCCAAATCCGCCACCACCCGGATCGCCAGAATGGGAGCCAGATATTCCTCCCGCCAGTCCGACTCCGCCGCCGGCAAACAGGCCGGGAGAATTCGCCGGGTTGCCGTGCAGCCGCGCAACTCCACACCACTGTCGCCATAGGCCGCAGCCAGTCGCGGCAATATCTCTTCTGCGAGCCCCTCCGCCACCAGCAATGTCTCCATGGCATTGCACACGCCGTACCTGTGCGTTTTGGCGTTCAGGGCGATATTGAACGCCTTGTCCGGATCCGCCTTGTCATCCAGGTAAACATGGCAAACCCCGTGCAGATGTTTGATTACCGGTACCCGGGCATCGCGGCTGACCCGCTCGATCAGGCCGGTACCACCCCGCGGCACCACCACATCCACACACTCCGGCATGCTGATCAAGGCACCCACCGCCTCGCGGTCGGTGGTATCCACCACCTGCACCGCCGTCTCTGGCAGCCCCGCCTGTTGCAGGCCCGCAGCGATGCAGGCGGCGATGGCGCCGTTGGAATGCAGGGCCTCGCTGCCGCCACGCAAAATGGCCGCATTGCCGGATTTCAGGCACAGACTGGCGGCGTCGACAGTCACATTGGGGCGCGACTCGTAAATAATGCCCACCACTCCCAGGGGCACACGCATTCTACCCACCTGGATGCCGCTGGGGCGGTAACTGAGATCGCTGATCTCGCCCACCGGATCCGTCAATTCAGCCACCTGGTGCAGGCCGTCGATCATCGCATCGATACGCGCGTCATTCAGTTCCAGTCGGTCCAGCAGTGCCGCATCCAGGCCCTGCTCGCGACCGGCTTCCATATCCCGCCGGTTGGCCGCCATCACCTCGGCCCGCTGCCGGTCCAATTGCGTAGCAATGGCGCGCAGGGCGCGGTTTTTCGCCGCAGTGTCCGCGCGCGCCATGGAGCGCGCTGCCTTCCGCGCGGCCTGGCCCATGGACTGAATCCGGGTCCGGGTGGCACTCTCCTGTGGGGTAACGCCCATGATGTTCACTTTAGTCCTCGGTGCCGGATGATCGGCCGCGCAGTATACCCCAGCGCCACTGAGTTTTGCGGACAGCTTAGGGCCTGTTCACACTAGCAGGCTGTTGAAAAAGTGTTTTTCAGCAGCCTGCTGTCCCGAACAGGGATGTTCGGGCCGCAAATCAAGCGTGTAACTGCTTGATTTGTCGTGGAGGGTTTGCGGACATGCGCCGCAAACCCGGGTTGAGGAAAGCCAGGGAGGGCTTTTTCAACAACCTGCTAGAGCCCTGAATGGGCTGACATCGGGAATGTCACTGGCTGGCCCAGCGATCCAGGTTGTCGGCGATATGGGCCAGTCTTACCAGCGGGTCCTGCGTCGCCAACAGCTCCACCCGCACAGCGTCGTCCAATGGCAGCAGCTGCGCCAACTGCCAGGAGAGCGCGTCGGCGCTATCCACCGGGGCAAAATGCAGCGACATCATGGAAGCGTGGGATTTGAGTTCCTTCAGTACCGCCAGCAGCCCATCGCACTCTGCTGGCACCGGCTTGACCCCCGTATCCGGCAGCCACTCCACCTCCGCCATCAGAAGGTCGTCATCGGCAAGTGTGGTGGAGACGATACGGAAGCGACGTCCACCGGCCACATCCACATGCAGCAATCCCTCCGCCCCCTGGCTCCAGTCGACGATATGAACCTGGAGCCCCACCGGCCACACAGAGGCACGCCCCACTTCGCTGCCGTCGCGAATCAGCACTACGCCAAAACCCTCCTCACTGCGCAGCGACTCACTCACCAGGCGCAGGTAGCGCTGCTCGAAGATACGCAGCGGCAGCGTCACGCCGGGAAACAGCGCCACTCGGAGTGGAAACAGGGGAATCTGGCGCAAAGCGGTCTCTCCTTCTTTGTGCAACTACAAAGATAACACCTGTACCGTCGACACCCAGCAAAAGAGAGAGTTTTGCGCCACTATACAGACAAGCCAAAATTGCGACGTCCCAGCCTTCCTGCCCTACCGGCGCCTTTAACCCAGTCGCTACGAGCCCCGCACAAAGTGGATACATCAGCCCATCCAATTTTCGCAGTGGTAGAGATACAGCTGGCGGGGGCCCTCGACGCACATTCTATTCCGGTATCGAAATGGACTATCAAAAAAACAAAAAAACCGCTACCTCTGTAGATATAGCAATATCAATCTTGGATGGCCTGCCATCGCAATCGTCAGTGGAAAAGTAAGGCAACCAGCATTTTTGTGCGGCTGCGCCTTACTGTGAAACCCGACACAAAGCCTGAGGTTGTACCAACTTAATCAGAAGCTCCCTTATTAACCGATAAATTGAAAGTATGAGCAACTTAAAATAAAGTGTCAGGGCGTGAGCCAAACTAAATCCAGGCAAGCGTTAGCGAACTAGAGCCCAGGAATACAAATTGAATTTCACATAAATAAGAATAGAACAAATAAAAGCTTTACATCGCCGATCACTTTTTAACCACAACCCCGCTTTCATATGTATTATTTTTTGCGTTTTACTGCGCACAGAAGCGGCCTCCAACTCCAACTCCAACTCCAACTCCAACTCCAACTCCAACTAAGCAGTAAAAATTACTTACGGTGGCATCATAAAAATTCCTAGCGATAAAAAATACGATTCAGAAGTTATGCTATAAGCTTCAATATTTATTTATCGTACCCACTATGGAAAATTAGCATCTATATTAACAAGCATAAGTATTGAATGGAGAGTTGAGTGAACCTAAAGTTTATCACACCGAAACTACATGGATTCCTGGATTACACTGCAGCTATCGCATTGATTGTCATGCCTTTCTTATTAAGCTTGAAAGAACATTCGATTTTTGTAGCTTGGTTTTCTATTGGTACAGGCGTAGGACTGGCGCTCTATAGCTTACTGACAGATTATCAACTTTCAATACTAAAACTACTACCATATAAATTTCACTTATTGCTGGATGGGCTAGCAAGTGTGGCCTTTCTATTGGTTGCCGTTCTGCATGAAGGAACTCTGGCCAGCAAGGTTTACTGCTTGACTATGGGCATGGGGGTTATTGCCGTTATTTTACTTTCGCAAAAGCAGGCAAGAATGCCTGCCACTTTGACTTAAAATCGATAATACCGCGTGCAAGCAAAAACACTTTTTGAACGTCGGACTGGCCAAGTGTAACTATCTCAAACAAAAGATGGGATGATGGTCGTCCATTCTGGCGGTATTCCTGTTTAGAACACCATCACTAGAACCTTTTCAGGCCACAAAACCATATTCTATGCAGTAATCCACTTCAACGAGATAAACCAAGTTAGAATTGTCTACTCTTGCCGAAGAGAGCTGCACTAATAATACCTCAACCCGAAAGCTAAACTATGGAAAGTTTCAAACAAGGGGTTTGAGAATATACTTCGATAAGCACCTTCGCTTTTACACCCACCCTGAATCAAAGGCCAGCCTCTTCAAATGAACAAAAAGCCGGATATTTTGCCCGGCTTTTCAGCTGTCCAGGGTATTTAAGAATTTAGATAGCGGGATGTTTCCTCTTCTGTCACTTCCGGCGAGTTCTCCGGCGCCTTCAGTGGTTTGAAGATCAGCAGCAACAGCGGCAGCAGCGTTAGCGAACCCAGCAGCGCCGCAGACATGGCCAGCGCGGTCAGCAGACCAAAGTAGATGGACGGCACAAACTTGGACAGCGCCAGAATCGAGAAGCCGGCAATGATGGTGATCGCGGTGTAAAACATGGCCCGGCCAATAGTGGCGTGACTGCGGTGCATGGTGGCAACATAGTCGCCGTCTTTGGCAAATTCGCTGCGGAACCGGTACAGGTAGTGAATAGCGTGATCCACACCAATACCCACGGTGATGGCAGCAATGGTAATCGTCATCATATCCAGGGGAACACCGGCCAGGCCCATGCCTCCCAGCACCACAGAGGCCGCCAGGATATTGGGCGTCAGCGCGATCAGCGCCAGTGGCAGCGAACGGAACAGTGCAAGGAACATCAAGAGTATGCCCAGAAATACTGCGCCCAGGGTCAGAATCTGCGACTTGAACAGGCTCTGCAACATATTGTTGTAAAGCACCAGCAGCCCGGTAAGGTGCACCCTCCCCGGCGCCACGCCCATGTCGTCGTGGACATAATCGTAGATCCGCTGGATCAATTCGTCCCGCCGCAGGTTGGGGTCCGTCTCCTTCACCCGCAAAGCGATTCTGGTCTGGCCGTGCTCCACTGACAGGTAGGGGTCCACCAGCACTTGGTTGATCTCCGACGGCAGACTGTTGCGCGCCACCGCCAATTCGAAATCATTGAGCGGTCCGCCGTTGAGGTCCCGCGCCACCTTATAGAGAGTCGCCAGTGACTGTACCTTGCCGATTTCCGGCTGCCGCTCCAGATAGTCGTGCAACTGCTCTATCTCGGCCAGCCCCGCTACGGTGAACCAGTAGCTGGGCGCCACTGCCGCCTCCCCGCCCGCGGAGGCGTCATCGTCCGCAAAGGGGTCCTCGCCCGCCAGTTCGCCGTCGCCCATATCCGCTGCAAACGGATCCTCTTCCCCCTCGAAGAGCGGCTCTTCCACCTCTGGCTGGTCGAGAATGATGTCCAGCGTGACGGTCCCACCCAGGCGCTGATCGATGGCCAGCATGCCCTGGTAGATTTCGGTAGAGCTGTCGAAATAGTCGATAAAGCGGTTTTCCACCCGCAGTTGTGTGGCGCCCACACCGCTCACTATGGCGGCAGCGGCGGCGATACCCAGCACCAGCGCGCGGTGCCGCTCGGCGAAGCGGGAAAACATCAGTGTAAAAGCGCGTGAATTGTCCCGACTGATACCGTCGCTGCGCCTGGGCAGCAACATCAACGCGGCGGGAATAATCAGAAAAGACAGCACCAGCGCCAGAGAAACCCCGATGGTCATCATCCAGCCAAAGTCGATCACCGGGCGGATACCGCTGACCACCAGCGACGCGAAAGCCACAATGGTGGTCAGTGTGGTGTACAGGCAGGGCTTGGCCATAAAACGCACTGCCTCCAGTGCCAGGCGGCGGCGGTCCCAGTCGGGATTCTGCGCTGCGAATTCACGGTAGCGCACCGACAGGTGGATGGTGATTGCCAGGGTGATAATCAGCAGCAGCGCGACGAAATTGGCAGAAATCACCGTCAGGCGCCAGTCGAGCCAGCTCAGCAGTCCCAGCATAACCACCGCAGTGACCACACAGGTTGTCAGGGGCAACAGCACCCAGCGCACCTGGCGGAAGATAATCAGCAATGTGGCGATGATAAACAGCAGGATGCCCGTTCCAAATACCACCAGGTCGCTCTGGATAAACGCGATCATATCGGCGGTGATCATGGACACACCGCCCAGGAACAGTTCCGCCTGACCCCGGTAGCTGTCGAGGATACCGCGTACCTCCTTCACCCTGGCGCGGGAGTCCAGTTCCGCCTGGGTGCGGTGTTGCAGATAGACCTTGGATACCTGCTCCAGGCGCACCGCCTCCGCTGAACTCAGCCCTTCGCTGTTGCGCTTGCCGCGCAGGGCATCGCGTTCCCGCACCAGCGCCAGCCCCTGCCGGTCCAGCTTCAGGTTGACCAGCAGCGCGGTGGTGGAGGCATCCGGGCTCAGGATCAGTTCGCGATAGATGGGACTGGAGAGAAATTCCCGCCGTGCCATATCCCGATCGGTACCCGGCGTGGACAGGGTGCGGAGACCTTCGGCAATTTCCGCGATGGTTGGCTTGGGGCTGTAGAGCAGTGGCACATCCAGTATCGACTGTACACTTTCGACCCCGTCCACCTGCGCCAGCCGGTCGCGCAGACTGCGCAAAGCGTCCAGTGAGGCGTCACTGAAGAGGTCCCCGTCCCGCCAGCGATAGGTCACCACCAGAAAATCACCACTGGCGTAGCGCGCGGAAATCTCGCGGAAATAATCCAGCGACTTGTCCGCTTCCAGCGTCAGGGAATCGGCGGACGCGTCCAGCTTGAAGCGGGGCAAGCCGAGGGCCGCCGCCACTACCACCAGCGCCACCAGCGACAGCACCAGTTTGGGGCGCCGGGTAACCAGGATTTCGTAAAAGGTCTTGAAAGCTGACAACATAAAATCTACTTGTGAAATTTCTCTAGTAACGACTGTCCGCCAGTGCTCAGCAGGGGCGAGTTGCCGCTGCGGAAACCTGTTCCGCGCATTACGCAGCAGACCGTGGATAGCAATTCATTTCGCGCTTTAGACTCCCTCCACCGTAAGCCTGTCGGTGGTTTTTGCCGGCAGAACAAAGCCGGCGGCGGCACCATAAGCACCGCGCAATGGTAAAGGCATCTCTGAATACTGTGGAAACCTCTACACCTTGGCCCGCTTCTCCCCCCAGCGAGGCAGCAGCGCCTGATCCAGGCCCAACTGGTCCAGCAGCCGGGCCACGATGAAATCCACCATTTGCTCCACTGTCTGCGGGCGCTGGTAAAACCCGGGACTGGCCGGCATCACCACAGCCCCCATGCGGGTCAGCTTGAGCATGTTCTCCAGGTGAATCTCTGAGTAGGGCGCTTCGCGCGGCACCAGTATCAGCTGGCGGCGCTCTTTCAGGGCCACATCGGCGGCGCGCTCGATCAAATTGTTGGAGGCGCCGCAGGCGATGGCCGACAGGGTTCCGCCACTGGCCGGGCAGATCACCATACTGGCGGGGCAGCCGGTACCGGAGGCAACCGGGGAAAACCAGTCCCTGCTGCCGAACAGCTGCAGCTGCCCCGCCTTTGCATCAAACCGGCCGCTGAAAAAAGCCTCCAGCAAAACCTCATTTCCGGGCGGCAGCTGGTAATCCGTCTCCGTATTGATCACCTCCCGGGCGGCGTCGGACAGCAGCAGCCATACACGGCAGTCCGCCAACAGCAGGCACTGCAGCAGGCGCAGGCCATACTGGGCCCCGGAGGCGCCGGTAATAGCCAGGGTGACCGTCTTGCGAAAAGCTGATTGAGCCAAAATCAATTCCGTGTAAAGGGTACTTTGCCGGGTAAATTAACAGGCGTTGTCGCGCTTGTTCGCCAGCACCTGCAGCAACCGCTGCTGAATGCCGCCAAAAGCGCCGTTGCTCATCACTACAATGTGACTGCCCGGCGGCGCCAGGTTGACCGCGGATTCTACCCCAACCTCGATATTGTCGAAAATCTTGGCGGGCACCGTGGAATGGTGAACCACGTCCTGCAACGACCAGTCCATTTCGTCCGGCTGATACCAAAGTACCAGATCGGCGCCAGTGCAGGCGCGGGACAAGCGTTCCCGGTGCACCCCCATACGCATACTGTTGGAGCGCGGCTCGATCAGGGCGATGATCTTGCCGCTCCCCACCTTGGCGCGCAGGCCGCTGAGGGTGTGTTCAATCGCTGTGGGATGGTGGGCAAAATCGTCATACACACGCACACCTCCCACCTCACCCAGAAATTCCATACGGCGTTTCACACCCTGGAAACACGCCAGCGCCTCTACCGCCACCTGCGGTTCCACTCCCACGTGGCGGGCCGCGGCAATCACCGCCAGGGCGTTGCGCACATTGTGCAGCCCCGTGTGCGCCCAACTCACCCGAGCCACTTCGGCGCCGCGGAATGATACCGCGAAGCTGGAGCCGTCCGCCGCTATGTCCACCGCGCGCCAGTCCCCGAGCCGCACATCCTCTTCTTTCTCCGTGGAGAACCTCTGCACCTGGCTCCAGCAACCCTGGTCCAGCACCTCTTCCACCGCCTCCTCGGCCGCCGCAACAATCAGTCCCCCCGGCGGCACAGTGCGCACCAGGTGGTGAAACTGTCGCTGAATTGCCGCCAGATCGGGAAATATATCCGCATGGTCAAACTCGATATTGTTGATCACCAGGGTCCGCGGGCGGTAGTGCACGAACTTGGAACGCTTGTCGAAAAAGGCAGTGTCATATTCGTCCGCCTCCACCACGAAGAAGGGCGTCTCCCCCAGGCGCGCCGACACACCAAAATCCTGGGGTACGCCGCCGATCAGGAAACCCGGCTGCATACCCGCGTAGTCGAGGGTCCAGGCCAGCATACTGGAGGCGGTGGTTTTGCCGTGGGTGCCGGCCACAGCCAGCACCCAGCGCTCAGTGAGGAAGTGGTCACACAGCCACTGGGGCCCGGAAACATAGGGCAGGCCTCTCTCCAGTACCGCCTCCACCGCGGCGTTGCCCCGGGACAAGGCATTGCCGATGATCACCAGATCCGGCTTTGGCTCCAGCTGTGCCGGATCATAACCCTCGGTCAGCCGGATTCCCGCCTGTTCCAATTGGGTGCTCATCGGCGGATAGATATTGGCGTCGCTGCCGGTGACCCTGTGCCCCTCCGCCACAGCCAGCTGGGCCAGGCCACCCATAAAGGTGCCGCAAATACCTAAAATGTGAATATGCATAGCGATTTCGGCTACTCCTGCTCGGTGGGGGGAAAGCTTATCACGGCGCCAGTGCGGAATAATTGCCGATCCGCCCTTATTCTGTGCAATTACTCTTCGATTCCTTTAGACTCCGCCCCCGAAATTGCCCATCTCAGTCCCTCTGTAGGATGACCATGTCCAAAAAGAATGCGTTTTATGCCCAGTCCGGCGGCGTCACCGCCGTGATCAATGCCTCCGCCTGCGGGGTAATAGAAACCGCACGCGAACACCGGGACCAGATCGGCAAAGTGTACGCGGGCCTGAACGGCATCCTGGGCGCCCTGCGCGAAGAGCTGATCGACGTCGACTGTGAGAGCGACGCGACCATCGCCGCCCTGCGCCACACGCCCTCCGGCGCCTTCGGCTCCTGTCGCTACAAGCTGCAGAGCCTGGAACAGAACCGCGCGGAGTACGAGCGCCTGATCCAGGTGTTCAAGGCCCACAACATCGGTTACTTCTTTTACAACGGCGGCGGCGACTCCGCCGACACCTGCCTGAAAGTTTCGCAACTGTCGGAAAGAATGGGGTATCCGATCCAGGCTATTCACATCCCCAAAACTGTCGACAACGACCTGCCGCAAACCGACAACTGCCCGGGCTTTGGCTCGGTGGCAAAGTATGTGGCGGTGTCCACCAAAGAGGCTGCACTGGATGTGGCCTCCATGTGCGCCACTTCCACCCGGGTCTTTATCCTGGAGGTGATGGGCCGCCACGCGGGCTGGATCGCTGCCGCCGGGGCACTGGCCCAGGAGCAGGACGGCGACCCGCCCCATATCATCCTGTTTCCGGAAGTCGCTTTTGACCGCGAAAAATTCCTGGCCAAGGTGCGGGATACCGTGGAACAACAGGGCTACTGTGTGATCGTCGCCTCGGAAGGTACCCGCTACGCCGACGGCAGTTTCCTCGCCGATGCCGGCAGTGTCGACGCCTTCGGCCACAAGCAGTTGGGGGGCGTGGCGCCCACCCTGGCCGCCTTGATCAAGAACGAACTGGGCCTCAAATATCACTGGGCGCTCGCGGACTATCTGCAGCGCGCCGCCCGCCACATCGCCTCGGCAACCGATGTGGCCCAGGCCTACGCGGTCGGCCGCGCCGCAGTGGAAATGGCACTGGCCGGCAAAAATGCCGTCATGCCCACCATAGTGCGCGGTAGCGGCCCCGACTACAGCTGGTCCATCGGCGAGGCGCCCCTGTCCCAGGTGGCCAATGTGGAACAGACGGTGCCGGAGGAGTTCATCCGCGCCGACGGTTTCGGCATCACCCAGGCCGGTCGCGACTACCTGTTGCCGCTGATCCAGGGCGAGGACTATCCCCCTTACAAGAACGGGGTGCCCCAGTATGCGCGCCTCAAAAAAGTGCTGGCGGAGAAGAAACTGGCGGAGGACTTCCAGGCCTGACCCAGCCTAGTGCCTGTTGACACTAACCACCGCCAGCGATCGGCGGCCGGTCAGCCCCAGAGTTCCTTCAGGCGCTGGTCGCGGCCACAGCGGTAGCGGTAGTACTTGTAGCGCACCGGATTGCGCTGATAGTAATTCTGGTGATAGCCCTCTGCAGGATAGAAGGTGGCTGCGGGCACGATTTTTGTCACGATTTTCTTGTTGAGCTCTCGCTCCGCCGCCGCCCTGCTGGCTTCTGCCAGGCGCTTCTCCTCTTCGTTGGCGTAGAAAATCTCAGTGCGGTACTGATCCCCGCGGTCGCAAAACTGTCCGCCCGCATCCAGCGGGTCCACATTGCGCCAGAACACCTCCAGCAGTTTTTCGTAACTGACCTTGTCCGCATCGTACTTGACCTGCACCACCTCCGCGTGTCCGGTAACGCCCGCGGATACCTGCTCATAGGTGGGGTTCTCAACCTTGCCGCCGCTGTACCCGGAAGTGGTTTCCAGCACCCCGTCCAGCTTGTCGTAAGGCGGCTCCATACACCAGAAGCAGCCCCCCGCGAATACCGCTGTGCGGATATTGGTGGCATCGTCCTGGGCAGCCGCAGAGGCCCCCGCAAATACAAAAGAGAGAATCAAAAGCCAGCGCATAAGTTACTCCTGCCAGTGTTTCCATGTGGCCCTTTGTCGGGGCGTCGGTGACGTTTGTTACAGCCAATGTCGCGCGGCATCAGAGTGCGCCGCGCAACGCCCGCGCGCACAATTCGCTGTATTGCCGCGCGTTTAAATGCACCGGGTTGGTCGCCGCCGAAGGGTCCTGCGCGGCCATTTGCCCCACCCGGGAAAGCTGCTCGCCATCGATACCCACATCCTGCAAAGAGTGGGGAATACCGATTTGCTCGCGCAGCGCCAACACCCAGTTCAGCACCGTATCCGGGCCTGTTTCGGACAGCCCTATATAGCGCGCCAGGCGCTCCATGGGCCCGGCAATGGCAGCGCCGTTGGCCCGCAACACATAGGGCATCAGCACAGCATTGAGCAGCCCGTGGTGCACGTCGTACAGGGCCCCAAGCGGGTGCGCCAGCGCATGCATGGCCCCCAGGCCGCGCTGAAAGGCGGTCGCCCCCATGGCGGAGGCCACCAGCATCTGCTGGCGCGCGGTCAGATTGCCGCCATCGGCAACCGCAATGGGCAGGTACTCCTTCACCAGCCGCACCCCTTCCAGGGCTATGCCCTCCGCCATGGGATGATAGGTCGGCGCACAGTAAGCTTCCAGGTTATGTGCCAGCGCATCCATACCTGTGGCCGCGGTGATGAGGGGCGGCAGCGCCAGGGTCAGTTCCGCGTCGAGAATCACCGCCGCCGGCAGCATACGCGGGTGAAAGATAATGCGCTTGACCTGTGACCCGTCATCGGTGATAACCGCGGCCCTGCCCACTTCCGAGCCAGTGCCGGCGGTGGTGGGCACAGCAATCACCGGCACCATGCCCGCCACATCCACCCGCTGGAAATTTTCGCCAGCGTCTTCAAAATCCCACAGCGGCCGCCGCTGCCCGGCCATCAGCGCAATGGCCTTGCCCGCATCCATGGCGGAGCCCCCGCCAAAGGCAATAACGCCATCGTGCCCACCGTCACGCAGTACCTGGACCCCGTCGGCCACATTGCGGCCGTTGGGGTTGCCCTTTACCGCCGAAAACACGTCGACCTCCAGCTCCGCCGCGCGACATTGCGCCACCGCCTGGGTGACAAGGGGCAGCTGCGCCAGCCCGGGATCGGTAACCAGCAGGGGAGTGCGCATATGGAGTTCGCCACAGAGGTCCGGCAGTTCCCGCACCCGGCCCGGGCCAACGCGCATGGATGTAGGGTAGTGCCAGTCAGCGCGCAGGTGATCGATGCTCATGGCTGCACCCTGAAATGGAAGGATTTGGGACGGGTCAGATACTCATAGCCGATACCGGACAGGGTACAACCGCGACCCGAAAGCTTGACCCCGGTCCAGGCCAGGGCCGGATCCAGGTAGTCACAGCGGTTGAGAAACACGGTACCGGTTTCCAGCTGGTCGCCGAGCACCTGGGCCGCCGTTGCATCGCGGCTGTAAATAGCGGCGGTGAGACCGAAATCGCTGTCGTTCATCAGCGCCAGTGCCTCGGCGTCATCATGAACTTTCTGCACCCCCACCACCGGGCCAAAGGACTCCTCCCGCATCAGGCGCATACTGTGATCCACACCGGTGAGCAATTGCGGCGCCATATAGGGGGTGCCGCGGGAATCCATGGCGAAGTCGGCGGGCAACAGGTGGGCGCAGGCACCGGCAGCGACGGCTTCATCGATCTGGGCGCGGACAAAATCCGCCGCCTCGGCGCGGACCAGCGGCCCCAGGGTGGTGCCCGGATCGTCCGGACGCCCCAGCCGATAGCCACGCACCAGCGCCACCGCCTGCTCGACGAACGCGTCGTACACTTCCGCGTGCACATAAATACGCTCTATCGCGCAACAGGACTGGCCGGAGTTGAAGTAGGCCCCATCGATCACCGATGCAACCGCCTGTGCCAGGTCCGCGTCGGCGCGAATGTACGCCGGATCCTTGCCCCCCAGTTCCAGCCCCACGCGAACAAACCGGCCGGCGGCGGCCTGCGCTATGGCCCGGCCACCCGCCACCGAGCCGGTAAAGGCAATATGATCCATTTCTCCGGCGCGGATCAATCGGTCGATATCGCCGTGGCGCAGATGTAAAAACTGGAATACCCCCCGCGGCAGCCCCGCCTCGCAGAATGCCTCCACCATGCGCTCGGCGCACAGGGGTGTCTGCGCCGAGTGTTTTAACAGTACCGTGTTGCCCGCCAGCAGTGCCGGCACCACCGCGTTGACGGCGGTGAGGTAGGGGTAGTTCCAGGGCGCCAGCACCAGTGCCATGCCCAGCGGCTGACGCCGGATAAAGCGGATACTGCCGCTCATGTCCGGCGCAGGAATATCCGCCAGCGCCTCTGCGGCGATATCCGCCATATAACCGGCGCGCTCGGCAAAGCCGTCCAGTTCCCCGGCGGCGTACCGGATCGGCCTCCCCATCATATGGCACAGTTCCGTCCCCAGCGCCCCACGACGCCCCCAGAGCAGCTCCACTGCGCGGCGTACTATCGCCTCCCGCTCCGCCAGCGGGGTGAGCTGCCAGGCCCGCTGAGCGCCCCCGGCCATGTCCAGCGCTGCGCGAATCTGCGCCTCTGAGGCCAGCTCCCGCTCGACATAAATGGAGCCATCGATGGGGGAAATGCACTGCAATATATCCATAGGCTGCACCATTGGCTCCAGGCCCTAA
This sequence comes from Microbulbifer discodermiae, assembly GCF_040742695.1. Lineage (NCBI taxonomy): Bacteria > Pseudomonadati > Pseudomonadota > Gammaproteobacteria > Cellvibrionales > Microbulbiferaceae > Microbulbifer > Microbulbifer discodermiae. The sequence goes on from NZ_JBFLAB010000025.1 coordinate 21,517, forward strand.
TAGGCTGTTAAAAAACAGCCTTCAACAGCATGCTGTCCGGAACAGGTCTGTTCGGGCCGCAAATCAAGCGTGTCGCCGCTCGATTTGCCGTGGCGGATTTGCGGGGACGGCCCGCAAGCCCAGGTTGAGAAAAGCCGGGGAAGGCTTTTTCAACTGTCTTTCAGATAATTTCAAAGTAGCGATCCAGCTCCCAGTCACTGATGTGGCGGCGATATTCACGCTCTTCCCAGATGCGGCTGGCAGCAAAATGATCCACAAATTCACTGCCGAAGAGTTCCCGAGCCACCTCGGAGGCTTTTAAGCGCTGGGCCGCATCCCACAGGGTGCGTGGCAGGGCCAGTTCAGCGGACTGGGTGAGGGCGTAGGCGTTGCCGGCCACCGGTTCGCCCGGTTCCCACCGCTGCAGCACCCCGTAGAGGCCGGAGCCCAGGGCCGCAGCGAGGGCCAGGTAGGGGTTGGCATCGGCGGCGCCGAGCCGGTACTCCTGTCGCTGCGATTTTTCGTCACCGGGAATCACCCTCAGTGCCGCGGTGCGGTTCTCGATCCCCCAGGTGGCGTCGGTGGGTGCCCAAAAGCCGGGGATCAGGCGCCGATAGCTGTTGACCGTGGGGGCCAACATGCACAGGAACTCCGGCATCAGGCGCTGTTGGCCGGCCACAAAATGCCGCTGCACCGCGCTCATATTGTGCGGCTGACGCGGATCGAAAAAAGCCGACCTGCCGGAATCCCGCTGGCGCAACGACAGGTGGATATGGCCGCTCTGCCCCGGATAATCCGGCGACCACTTGGCCATAAAGCTGGCCATCAGGCCCTGGCGCTGCGCCAACACCTTGATAAAGGTCTTGAACAGCGCCGCCTTGTCGGCGGCCGCCTCGGCATCGTCCACCGCAATGGCCGCCTCCAGCACACCGGGGCCCGTCTCCGTGTGCAGGCCTTCGATGGGGAAATCCATCCGCTCGCCCAGGTCCAGAATCTGCCGGTACAGCTCGGCGTGCACCGAGTTGCGGATCACCGAGTAGCCAAACCAGTCCGGCGTAAAGGGTTTCAGGTTGCGAAAACCCTTCTCCCGCGCCGAGTGCGGGGTTTCGTCGAACAGGAAAAATTCATATTCCAGCGCCGCCCGCGGTTCGAACCCCGCGGCCCGGCAGCGCTCTATCACCCGGCGCAACACAGCGCGCGGACAGACCGCCGCGGCCTGCCGATCGAACTCGGCCAGAAACAGCAGCATCGGCTCCTCGAAGGGAATCTCGCGGCAGCTTTGCGGCAGAATACGCACCGGGGCATCCGGGTAGCCCGTGTGCCAGCCGGTGTAATCGGCGTTGTCATACAGCTGGTCCTTGACATCCCAGCCCAACACCACGTCGCAGAAAGCGAAACCGTGTTCCAGGGAGGAAAAGAACTTTTCACGGCACATGTATTTGCCACGCATGACGCCGTCGTTGTCGAACAGCCCCACCTTTACGTGGCTCAGATCCCGCTCTTCGACGATTGCGCGGGCGTCGGTGGCGGAGCGCACTTCCCGCGGTTTGAGCATAGATCCCCCGACATTGTTGTTTTCGGAGTGGTTGGGCCAGCAGTCCGCCGGCCCGAACAGGAGCGTTCGGGCCGCAAATCGAGCCGCTTACGGCTCGATTCGTCGTCCAGGGTTCGCGGATATGCACCGCCAACCCAGGTTGAGGCAAGCCGCGCGAGGCTTTTTCGACAGCCTGCTACAGGATAGACAAGAAGCGGGCGTTTCATCCGCGCACCCGCCGGGTTTATAATCCGCGCTCCCGAAATTCAGTAATCCGGGTCGTCTCGCGACACCCAAGCACTCGTCAGGACCAGCAATGAGCTTCGATAAGATCCCCGCGGGTAATGATCTGCCCGACGACATCAACGTCATCATCGAGATCCCCGCCAACCACGACCCCATCAAATATGAAGTGGACAAGGACACTGACGCAGTGTTTGTGGACCGTTTCGTTGCCACACCCATGTTCTACCCGGCCAACTACGGCTATGTGCCCCAGACCCTGTCCGAGGACGGCGACCCCCTGGACGTGCTGGTGGTGGCGCCCTACCCGGTCATGGTGGGCTCCGTCATCCGTTCACGGGTAGTCGGCGTACTGAATATGACCGATGAGTCCGGTGTCGACGCCAAGCTGCTGGCGGTGCCCCACACGAAACTGACCAAGCTGTACGACCATGTACAGGAAATAGACGACCTTCCGGAACTGCTGATCAAGCAGATAGAACACTACTTTGAAAACTACAAAGCCCTGGAAGCGGGCAAGTGGGTGAAAGTGGACGGCTGGGCCGATGCCGACGCGGCGCGCAGTGAAGTGCTGGCCTCTCGCGAGCGCTACCTGAAAGAACAGAGCTGAGGGCCCGTCCGGTAACCGGCTCCAGAGCCGGTTTCTTTGCCGGCGGCGGGCAAGCCGGCCGGACTCAATCCAACTGCCAGTCGGGCACCGTCACCGGTGCCGGCTGCACCTTTTTCCGCTCGCCCTGCTCGAGCAGATCCCCCTGTGCCGGTTTCAGGCTCAGGTGACTCACCTCTACCTGCACTGCCTCAGTGCGCTCCCGCTCATGCTCCTGCAGCAGATTGCCCTCCATGGGTGCCAGCGTCCAGGCGTCCGAGCCCACCGGGGCCCTATCCGCCGGCGTCGCCGGGGGAGCTGCCGGCACCGCGCCCTCGGGCCTGAGGCTCGACTGGGCACCGATTTTGGCCAGTGTCGCCTGCAGTTGCTCCGCCTGTGCCTTTGACAGCCCTTTCTTGATCGCCAGTGGGCGGCCGCTGAACAGCTTGGCAATGGTTTCCGGCCCGGCCTTGAACAGGCGCGCCATATTTGCCTTGACATCGGCGGCGGTGAATCCGGCCACCAGATCACCGCGGAAAATTACTTGATAGCGCAGGTCCGACACTGCTTGCCCCCCGGTTACTGGTTTATACGCTTCATACGCCGGCTATTCATCCCCGTCCAGGGTCTGATCCATGGTGTAGGCGGGGGCCCCGGCAGTCCTGCCACCCACCGGCCGCGCCGGCACGCCGGCTACGGTGGTGTGGGCCGGCACATCCGTTAGCACCAAACTGCCCGCCGCCACCTTGACCCCTTCGCCCACCTCGACCGGCCCAAGGACCTTGGCTCCAGCGCCGATCATCACCCCAGGCCCTATCTTCGGGTGGCGCACGCCGCGACCGCTGCCGCTGCCCCCCAGGGTCACTGAGTGGAGAATTGATACATCATCGCCCACGGTGGCTGTTTCACCCACCACAAAACCGGTGGCGTGATCGATCATAATACCGCAGCCGAAGCGGGCAGCGGGGTGAATGTCCACCGCAAACTGTTCTGAAACCCGGCTCTGAAAATACAGTGCCAGCGTGTGCCGCTCCTGCCCCCACAACCAGTGGGCGATGCGGTGCGACTGCAGCGCGTGAAAACCCTTGAAATACAAAAACGGCATCAGGTACTGGTCACAGGCGGGATCCCGGTCATACCAGGCGCAGATATCTGCCCGTATACAGCGGGAAAGCTGAGCATCGTCCTGCAGCGCCTCCGCAATCACCTCCTGCAGGGTGGTGGCGGTCAGGGCCGCGTGATCGAGCACTGAGGCGAGCTGGTAGGCCAGCGCATCGTCGAGATGCTTGTGGCGCAGGACCGTGTTGTGAAAATAACTGGCCAACACCGGCTCATCCGCCGCCATCACACTCGCCTCGGCGCACATCGCCTCCCAGAGATCCCTCGATTCAATTTCGCCGTTGATGGTCAATTCCTCAGTCACCGGTGATTTTGGGGGTAGCAGTGGTCCGGAACCCGGATAAAGCGCACAAAAATTTCCTGCAGGTGCTCGCACACTGTGTCGCACAGTGCCAGGCCGCAGCTCTGCAACAGGGTGCGCAGATTTTCCGGAGTCAGCAGCTGCTCCAGCTCCCGCGCGCGCGGCGCATAACTCAGGTGCCAGCGCTCCGGTGCAATGCCGCCGCTATCCTCCCCATAGGGGCGGAATAACCCGTGACTCAGGCCACAGGCAATCTGTTCATCCAGCCAGCGGTGGAAGGCTCCGAAGAACCCTTCATCCGCCACTTCCCGCGGCACCAGTTGCGGCTGGTAATCTTCCGGCATGGCACCCGCATCCACCAGGTCGAAATCGGTACCCCAGTGGTGGCGAGAGGCACCGGGCAGCGCAGACCATCGCAATATAGCGAATACCCTCTGCTTCGGCGACAACTGCGATATATCCATGGGTTCGCCACTGCTGTCCAGCAGCGGTCGCCGGCCCATTGCCTTGCCGTCCCAGATAACGCGCTGGCGGTCAAAACTGCGAAACCCGGAAACAATCACCGGATCGAAACCCGCCGCCTGCGCATCGGCACACAGGCGCTGAAACGCCACCAGCGCCTCCGGGTGCAACAACTGACCGGAGCGCGGTTCCAGTATCACATGGTCATCGCTCAAGCCGAACAGCATAGATCGAATAGTATCTGCCAACATCCGCACCCCCTCATCCGGGTCAGTCGTTATTGCGTAATAAATATCGGGAGCGCAGCGACCAAACTGGGGCCGCGACAAAAGCGAAGCACTGCCGGCGCGCGGCACCTGTCAAACGCAGCAACTATGATTGAACGGGAGAGCCATCGCCCGGCCCCGCTGGCGCCGGCTTCACTGATGCCGCGTATAGTTGCCGGCCGGTGGTAGCGGGCCACACCAGATTGCGGTGGCAATATACTTGTTTGGCGGTCGGGTGAACAATCCCGCTCTGCCTCGGGCGGAAGTGTAGCTATAAACTTGGCAGCTCAACCAATTGCCGCGCACAGGGATGTGCTGCAACCCGGCGGAGGCCGGCGCAAGCCCCCGATAAGCAAGCGATTGCGCGTAGTTGCGCAGTTTTTCCGGGGGCAATCCAATCGATGAAGGACCATTTATTGGATTGATGGGTTCACCGGTGATCTGACCGCAATTCCGGACAGTAACCACCCTATAGGGTGAACCGGCTCTGGTATTTGCGGAGGCTTATGCTATTTTGCTCGGGCCGGCCAAAGGAATGAGCCGCTATCAACATGGACGTAGAATTTCTTGGGGAAATTTTCTATGAACCCGAGCCAATCCGAGCTGCTAAAGCTCAAAAACCTGGGACTGGCGTCAGTCAATATCCTGCACTCTATCGGTATTCGCTCCTATGACGACCTGCGCCGCATAGGCCCGGTGGAGGCTTTTATCAGCATCCGCAACCGCGGCATCAATGCCTCACGAGTGATGCTTTACGCGCTGCAGGGCGCCCTGCTCGACGTTCACTGGAACGAACTGGACCCGGATCTGAAACAGCGCCTGGTCAGTGAGGCGGATCGTCAACTGACGGAGCAACGCACCCAGCCTTGATCCACACCAGAGAGACCAGCTCGGGCCCTGGCTCAAACAGGGCCCGGTTCCCCGCTCAATCCCCCATAGCCATTGCCCGACAACTGAAAATGTCCGCGGCAGTAGCCGCACGCGGCTTGAAAGTGGACCCGACGCCCTTATCTACCATAATTCTTAACGGATATTATTTTGGGAGATTGCCAATGTTGCGCATTGGGTTGTTTCTGTTAACCAACCTGGCGGTACTGGTACTGGTTGGCATTGTCTTTAACCTTTTGGGTATCCAGGGGATTCTCGACGCCAATGGTGTAGACCTCAATTTGTCCGGGTTGCTGATACTCTGCGCCCTGTTTGGCTTCGGTGGCTCCTTCATTTCCCTGCTGCTGTCGAAATCCATCGCGCGGATGAGCACCCGCACCCAGATCATCAGCCAGCCGGGCAATGCCGATGAGAAGTGGCTGCTGGACACAGTGCGGGAACTGTCCGCCAAGGCCGGCATCGGCATGCCCGACGTGGGTATTTTCCCCATGCCCCAGGCCAATGCATTCGCCACCGGCTGGAATCGCAATAGCGCTCTGGTGGCCGTCAGCGCCGGCCTGTTACAGCGCTTTAACCGCGACGAAGCGAGAGCAGTAATCGGCCACGAGATAGGCCATGTTGCCAACGGTGATATGGTTACTCTGGCGCTGATTCAGGGCGTGGTGAATACCTTTGTCATGTTCTTCGCGCGCCTGGTGGGGTTCTTCGTCGACCGGGTCATCCTGAAGAACGAACAGGGCCTGGGTATCGGTTACTTCGTTACCTCGATCATCATGGACATGGTTTTTGGCGTCTTCGCCATGATGGTAGTGGCCTGGTTCAGCCGGCGCCGCGAGTACCGCGCCGACGCCGCCGGCGCGCACCTGACTACCCGCAATGCCATGGCCGCCGCGCTGATGCGCCTCAAGGCGGAATCCGAAGCCGGGCGCGAGGAACCGCTGCCCAGCAACATGAAGGCCTTCGGTATCTACGGCAACATGGGCGCGCTGCTGGCCAGCCACCCGCCGCTGGAGGACCGCATCCTGGCGCTGCAAAACCCCACCGGCGCCTGACCACCCGTGGGGCCCGGTACCTTCCCCGGTACCGGGCTCTGCGACCGCCGCAGCATCTGGTGCCACCCACCCGGTTGCTGCACAATAAGCCTCACCGAGTTCCGTGAGCCCGACCCACCGATCATGAACAAGCTGCAATCCCTGTTGTTGTGTATGGTGCTGTTGTTGTCAGCACCGTTTTCCCAGGCGCAAACACCCCCGGACTTCTCCACTGACGACGAGCGGAACACCATGCAGGTGTTCAACTTCGCCAGCCCTTCGGTGGTGTATGTGACCAATGAAACCCTGGTCCGGGACCGCTTTACGCTGCGCCTGCACTCGGTGCCCAAAGGCGCCGGCAGTGGTTTTATCTGGGATGCCCAGGGGCATGTGGTGACCAACTTCCACGTCATCGAGGGCGCGCGCAAAGTCACCATCACACTGCAGGATCGCAGCGAGTGGTCGGCACAGCTGGTGGGTTCGGCACCGGAAAAGGACCTCGCGGTACTGAAAATCGACGCGCCGCCCCAGCGGCTGACACCCCTGGTGCCGGGCTCCTCCAGCGACCTGGCAGTGGGCCGCAAGGTACTAGCCATCGGCAATCCTTTCGGCCTCGACACCACCCTCACCACCGGCGTGGTCAGCGCCCTGGGCCGCGAGATTGAGGCGGCCAACAACCGCACTATCCGCAATGTGATCCAGACAGACGCCGCCATCAACCCCGGCAATTCCGGCGGACCACTGCTGGATAGCAGAGGGCGGCTGATCGGCGTCAACACCGCCATCTACAGTCCCAGCGGCGCCAGTGTCGGTATCGGCTTCGCCATTCCGGTGGACACGGTAAAAAAGATTGTCCCGGAACTGATTGCCTACGGCCGTTTGGTGCGCCCGGTGCTGGGGATTGAATCAGCACCGGACCAGTGGGCCAGCCGCTATGGTTTTGAAGGGATTGCGGTACTGCGCACCAAGCCGGGTATGCCCGCCGAGCGCGCCGGCCTGCGCGGCGTCTTCCGCACCAACCGCGGCGGCTGGCAGCTTGGGGATGTGATTGTGGCGGTCGACCGGCAGCCAGTGCACAATTACGATGATTTGCTCAATGTGCTGGAGAATCACCGCGCCGGCGACCGGGTACAACTCCGCTTTCTGCGTGACGGGCAGGAGCAGCAGGCAGACATTACCCTGGCCGCTCCCGAGTGATTTGCCAGAACCAGGCGGGATTTTTTGTGCAGAAGTATTTTCTCTGTGGTTACGGCGAACTGAGCGAAGGGCAGTCGAAGGGCTTTTCCCTCGGGGACACAGCTGCGGGTACGGCCAACGTCTTCGCGGTGATGAAGGATGGCGAGGTGTACGTGTATAAAAATCGCTGCCCCCATCGCGGTATCGGGCTCGACTGGCAGCCGGACCAGTTTCTCGATGCGGAGGGCGCCCTCATCCAGTGCGCATCTCATGGCGCCCTGTTCCTGATCGAATCCGGCCAGTGTATCGCCGGGCCCTGCACCGGCGATGCGCTGACCCCGGTGCCGGTGGAACACTCACCCGAGGGGCTGTATGTACTGCTGGCGGACTGACAGTCTGCCAACCCAGGCAGTGGCTCCGAGGTTTTAAATCACGCTTATCACTGTTTGCGCGGCTGGAGAAACGGCAGGGGCTCGGTGAGGCGTATCTCATTCGCCCCCACAGTCGCTCTGTAGGCAAGCACCTCGACCCCGGCGGCCACCGCCCTATCCAGTGTTTCGGCATACTCCGGATCTATCTCCCGCGCCGCTGCGACGGTTTCTATGCCGGTGTGCTGCACACAGTAAAACAGCACTGCACGAACGCCCCTGTCCACCAGTTTGTGCAGCTCCCGCAGGTGCCTGGCGCCGCGGCTGCTGACCGCGTCCGGAAAGCTGCCGCTGGCACCCTCGGCCAGGGTGACATTCTTCACCTCCACATAACAGTCGCCCTCCTGCCCCGACAGCAGCAGATCGATGCGGCTGTTTTCATCGCCGTAACGCACCTCTCGGCGCAACCCGGTATAGCCCTGCAGCTCCGTCACCATCCCGTTTTCGATGGCCTCCGCAACCAGCGCATTGGCGCGACCGGTATTCACCCCCGCCCTGGCCCCTTCCGGCGTCGTGGTGATTTCCAGGGTATGGCGGTATTTGCGTTTGGGATTGCCGGAATCCGAATACCAGCAGGGACTGTTTTCGACCCAGCAATTTTTCATGGAGCCGGTGTTCGGGCAGTGAATGGTCAACAAATCGCCCGATTCCGTTTCGATATCGGCGAGAAAACGCTTATAGCGCCTGATCAATGTGCCGCGCTGCAACGGCGGATTAAACTGCACTCTGGCCCCCGTGGATCAACTAAACGCCACAAGATACCAGACAACATTTTGTGGCGCGAACAACCGAGATTTGATAGCTTCCACGCTCTCGGTCACCGGGGTTTGCCGGTGCCGGTTTGGGGAACTGCCTGCCGTAAGCTACCCGGGTGTTGCTAACTAAAGTACACCGCTCCGGTGGATACCGGTCTAGGCTAGGTTGAATTTGGTGGTACAGCCCTCATGTAGGAGGGCCAGTAAAGTAACGCGAGGCAAAGACTATGCCCAAAACTGCTGCGAGCACCGATTCTCTGCACGGCTTAGCGCCCTACAAGGAGAAAAAGGGCGAAGAGTACATGAATGAGAAGCAGCAGGAGCACTTCCGCAAGCTGCTGCTGGCATGGAAGGCCGAATTGATGGCAGAGGTGGACCGCACCGTTTCCCACATGAAGGACGAGGCCGCCAATTTTCCGGATCCGGCCGACCGCGCCAGCCAGGAAGAGGAGTTCAGCCTGGAACTGCGCACTCGCGACCGCGAGCGCAAGCTGATCAAGAAGATCGATGCCACTATCGAATTGATCGACCAGGACGACTATGGGTACTGCGAGGCCTGCGGGGTGGAAATCGGCATCCGCCGGCTGGAGGCCAGACCCACCGCAACCCTGTGTGTGGACTGCAAGACCCTGGCCGAGATCAAAGAAAAGCAGATCTCCGGCTGAGCGTCCGCAGGCGCGGCTAATCCCCCAGCGGCGATCCCCGCGATCGCCCCGGCGGTGCGCCCGACAGCCGCCGCCAGGATCTGATTTTGAGCGAGTCCAATCCGTATATCGGGCGCTTCGCCCCCTCCCCGACCGGGCCACTGCACTTCGGCTCTCTGGCCTGTGCGCTGGGCAGCTATCTTGATGCCGTCTCCCACGGCGGCCAATGGCTGGTACGCATGGAAGACCTGGACCCGCCGCGGGAGGAGCCGGGCGCAGCCCAGCGCATTGTCAGATCGCTGGAGGCCCACGGGCTCCACTGGCACGGCCCGCTGGAATGGCAGAGCCGGCGCCACCGCCTGTACGACGATGTGCTCGACGACCTGGCCGCGCGCGAGCTGACCTATCCCTGCCATTGCTCGCGGGCACAGATTCGCCGCGCCGGCGGCCACGACAACCGGGGCTGCCGGGCGCGAACCGACGCACAGGGGCCCAGCGCACTGAGGGTCACCTGTTCCGGTGGCGAAGAGCGCTTCACCGACCTCTGGCGAGGCACCCAGATCCAGCAGATCCGCGACGACACCCTGCTGAGGCGGCGCGACGGTCTCTATGCCTATCAACTGGCGGTGGTTGTGGACGATATCGACCAGGGTGTGACCCATGTGGTGCGCGGCGCCGACCTGCTGGACAGCAGCGGTGCCCAGCAGCGGCTGTTTCGGCTACTGGGCGCCGAGGCACCCCAATTCGGCCACCTGCCGCTGGTATTGGGGACTGCCGGACAAAAGTTGAGCAAGCAGAGCTGTGCCCCGGCGATCGATGACCACCGCGCCGGCGACAATCTGATCCAGGCAATGCGCTTTCTAGGCTTCCACCCGCCGGCGGAACTGAGCTCCGAAGCACCGCCCGCCATACTGTCCTGGGCCACCGCCCGCTGGCAGCGCCGGCAGGTGGATCGTCACAACCGGCAATTGCACTAGCGCCCGGTGACAATTAAGATTTTTCGGCAAGGTTCCCCCAATACCCCAGCACCGCGTATTTATGAGTAACCGCACCCTTCTGATTCTATTGGTCCTGGTTGGCTACGTCTTTTCACCGACGGTCTTCACCTGGCTGATCAACCCCGCCGGCGCCTGGTATCGCCCTTTTATCCTGTGGCTACTGCTGATCCTGCTGGCAGTGGTGGTGCAGATGCGGCGCAACACCAGTGAACTTTGAAGTCGGCCATATTGCCCTGATCGGCGTCGGTTACATCGCCGCGCTGTTTTGCTTCGCCCTGGCCACGTCCAAAGGCTGGCTGCCAGTGCGCTGGGTCCGCCACCCCCTGGTGTTTGTACTGTCGCTGGGGGTCTCCCTCTCCGCCTGGACCTTTTACGGTGTGGTGGACCTGGCCTGGCAATACGGCTACGGCGTACTGGCGTATTATCTGGGCACCGGCGCTATGTTCCTGTTCGCCCCCTTCGCCCTGGAACCGCTGGCACGGCTGGCGCAGCGCTACCAGCTGACCTCGCCGGCGGACCTGCTGGTATTTCGCTATCACAGCCGGGCGGCAGGTACTTTCACCACCCTGTTTATGCTGCTGGGGCTGCTGCCACTGATCGCGCTGCAGATCCAGGCGGTGTCGGAGACACTGGCACTGTTGTCGCGGGACAGTGTGACCATACTGGCGCTGCCGGACAGCGGCGTCACCAACAAGGATCTGACCACCTTTGTCTACTGTGTGCTGCTGGCACTTTTCACCAGTACCTTCGGCACTTCGCGCAAGCACCGCCTGGGCCTCACCGGCGCACTGGCACTGGAGTCGGTGGTTAAGCTGGTGGCGCTGTTGGCGGTCGGCGGCTACGCCGTGTACGGGGTGTTCAATGGATTTGCCGGGCTGGATCTATGGCTGGCTGAACACAGCAGCATGCAGCAATTACTTTACGCGCCAATCAAGGAGGGCTCTTCCCACACGCTGCTGCTGGTGTTTATCGCCACCGCGGTGGCCATGCCACACATTTTCTACCTCAGTATTGCCGGCCGCCCGGCGAGCCGCCATCTGCGCGTAGCCAGCTGGGGCTTTCCACTCTTCCTGCTGCTGATGGCGCTGCCCATATTCCCCATTATGTGGGCCGGCTTCGCCCTCGATGTGGCCGAGCCGGTACAGTATTTCACCCTCGCGGTGCCCAGGGCCAGCGGCTCAGTTCTCTTAACCGTGCTGGCCTTTATCGGCGGCCTGGCGGCCGCCACAGGCGCGCTGGTAATGATGACACTGGCACTCTCCACCATGGTTATGAATCACTGGCTGCTGCCGGGCACCCGCTGGCACTCCGAGGACAACATGTACCGGCAACTGCTGTGGCTGCGCCGGACACTGGTGGCTGCACTGTATCTGGCCGGATTCGCTTTCTACCTGCTGCTGAACAACCGTTTGTCGCTATCGGACCTGGCCATTTTGTCGTTTATCGCCTCATTGCAGTTTCTGCCGGGTATTTTTGCTGTGATTCACTGGCCCCAGGGCAACCGGCGGGGCTTTATCGCCGGCTTACTGGCAGGCATGTTGATATGGGCCGGCGGCCTGCTGGTACCCTCGATCCTGGGGCTCAGCGGCGTGACCATCCCGGGCACCGAACTGCAGATTCCACTGGGAATGACTATCTGGACCCAGGTCACCACCCTTTCCCTGGCCGTGAATGTCCTGTTGTTCGTGCTCCTGTCCCTGACCACGGATACCAGTAGTCTGGAACAATACGCCGCCAACCTGTGCGGAGACGAGACCATCGGTCAGGCACTGCGACTGGAACTGGACGTCCAGTCCGCAGCGGATTTTCGCCTACGCCTGGCGGAAAGCCTCGGAGCCGCCACTGCCAGCCAGGAAGTCAATCGCGCCCTGCGCCAGTTGAACCTGCCCGAGGAAGAGCGGCGCCCTTTCGCCCTGCGCCAACTGCGGGACAAGCTGGAAGCCAACCTGTCCGGGCTCCTGGGGCGGGTACTCGCCGGCCAGATCATCGAGCGGCACCTGCCCTTCAAAGACAGCGGCCTGCCGGCAAACAAGGATATCCACCTGATCGAATCCGGCCTGTCCCGCTATAAGAACCAGCTCACCGGGCTGGCCGCGGAACTCAACAATCTGCGCCTCTATCACCGGCAGATGCTGGAGGAGCTGCCGGTGGCCGCCTGCTCCCTGGGGCGCGACGGGGAAATATTGCTGTGGAACTTCGCCATGCAGGATCTCACCGGTATTGCCGCCAGCGAGGTTATCGGCTCCAAACTGGACTATCTGCCGGAGCCCTGGCAGTCCCTGCTGATGGACTTCGCCCTGTCCGACGAGGGCAGCCGCTTCAAGCAGCAGATCAGCCTGGGGGACGACAGGCGCTGGCTCAACCTGCACAAGACCCACCTGAAAAACAGCCGCGGCGGCGGGGCTGCGGGAGAGGGCCGGGACGGACAGATGCTGTTGGTCGAGGACATCACCGAAACCCAGGTGCTGGAGCAGGAGCTGATCCACAACGAGCGCCTCGCCTCTCTGGGCCGCCTGGCCGCGGGTGTGGCCCACGAGGTGGGCAATCCGGTCACCGGTATCGCCTGCCTGGCCCAGAATCTGCAGTACGAATCCGACAGTGACGAGGTGCGCGACACCGCCAACCAGATCATCAGCCAGACCCAGCGCATCAGCCGTATCGTGCATTCCCTGGTCAACTTCTCCCACAGCGGCAACCAGGAGAAAAGCGACTGGACCCCAGTGGACCTCTACGCCTGTGTGCAGGAGGCGGTGCAACTGCTCGCGCTGCAGCGGGACAAGACCGAAACCACATTCGACAATGCGGTACCGGAGGACCTGATGGCCCCCGGCGACAACCAGCGCCTGATACAGGTATTTATCAACCTGCTCAGCAACGCCCGCGACGCCAGCCCCGACGGTGGTCACATCCGTATCGACGGCTATTCCGCCAACGGTTACGCCTGTGTCGCCGTGACCGATGAGGGCCCGGGCATTCCCCTCAAACACCGCGAGCGCATCCTGGAACCCTTCTTCACCACCAAAGAGCCCGGTGAGGGCACCGGTCTGGGCCTGGCGATGGTGTACAGCATCGTCGAGGAGCACGGCGGCCAGCTGGAGCTGGTCAGCCCCGCCAACGCCGCCACAGGGCGCGGAGCAACCTTTATCGTGCAGCTGCCGCAAACGGGTTAGATACACAGAAACAGGGCCAGGTATCACACAAATTTTGAATAACTGCGCCGGTTTGAGTTGCATCGAAACGTTCCACAGGTAAAACTACGCACCTACTGAGCGTTTTGTAACCAGGCGTAACGTATGAGCCATATCCTGATCGTCGAGGATGAAGTCATCATCCGCACAGCCTTGCGCAAGCTGCTGGAGCGGCACCGGTACCGGGTCAGCGAGGCCGGCTCGGTGCGTGAAGCGACGGCCAAGTACCGGCTCCAGGAAACCGACCTGATTATTTCCGATCTGCGCCTGCCCGGGGCCCCCGGTACCGACCTGCTGAAACTGGCCGGTGACGTGCCGGTGCTGATCATGACCAGCTACGCCAGCCTGCGCTCCGCGGTGGATTCCATGCGCATGGGCGCCGCCGACTATATCGCCAAGCCGTTCGACCACGATGAGATGATCGCCACTGTGCGCCGGGTCATCGGCAAGGCGGAACAGAGCCGTGCTGTGGCCGCCAGCACCACCGGGTCAAGCCGCGCCATTGCCGGCATGATCGGCGACAGTCCGGCCATGCGCAGCCTCTACAGCCGCATCCACAAAGTGGCTCCCACCGACGCCACCGTGCTGGTCTACGGCGAGACGGGTACCGGCAAGGAACTGGTGGCGCGCGCTATCCACGAGGAGAGCCGCCGCGCCAGCAAACGGCTTATTTCGGTCAACTGCGCAGCCATCCCCGAAACCCTGATCGAAGCGGAGCTGTTTGGTCACGAGAAAGGGGCCTTTACCGGTGCCCAATCCGCCCGCGACGGACTGGTTGCGGCAGCCGATGGCGGCACTCTGTTTCTGGATGAAATCGGCGAACTGCCGCTGGAAGCACAGGCCCGCCTGCTGCGGGTGCTGCAGGAGGGCGAAGTACGCCCTCTGGGCGCGGTGGAATCGCGCAAAGTTGACGTGCGCCTGGTGGCTGCCACCCACCGCAATCTGCGCCTGCTGGCCAGCGAGCGCAAATTCCGCGAGGACCTTTACTATCGCATCAACGTGGTGCAGATGACCGTGGCGCCCCTGAGGGACAGGGGCAAGGACGTACTTGCCATCGCCGAACACCTGATGGAAAGGTTTTGTACCCGTATCGGCCGGCCCACCCTCAAGCTGTCCCCGGAGGCGATACAGGCAGTCACCACCTACAGCTGGCCCGGCAATGTGCGCGAACTGGAGAACGCCATCCAGCGCGCCGCCATCCTGACCGAGGACGACAGCGACGAGATAGATCACCGCACCCTGGACATCGACCTGGATCTGGTGCCCGTGGACGAAGCGGACCCGGACCGCCTCCGACCCAGTTTGCACACGGACCCCCGCGAGGACCTGTCACTGGAGGACTATTTCGCCCGCTTTGTGCTGGAGCACCAGGACACCATGAGTGAGACGGACCTGGCGAAAAAGCTGGGAGTGAGCCGCAAGTGCCTGTGGGAGCGCCGCCAGAAGCTCGGTATACCGCGCAAGAAAACCCGCCGCGCAGTGGCCGAGGCCTGACTCCCGGCAGCCTCCATCAGCGCCCTCAGACGCCATCCGCCAGGGGCACTCCGCCTCCATTCCCACGGCCAGAACCGGTGATGACACCGGGTAACGTCAAATAGTTACAAGTGAAAGTGTTACCCAAGTCGCGCTGAGAGTAACAACTGCTGCACCATCCGTAACGGATTCATCTCCGGCATTGGGCCCACATTTCGCTTACACTTCTTAACTTATTGATTTACCGTGTTTTTTTAAAGTTGGCACACTAAATGCTATTTAAACCTGTGCAACTATGAAGAACAGCCAAAAATAAAAATAAATGACTGTTAAAGCCCTAATAAAAACTGACAATAAGTGGGCGCAACACAATAAAAATAAATGGAAAGGTCGAAAAAGAGCAATTAACGACCAAAACCAGCAGAACAACAACAATAAACAATAACAATAAGCAGATCGTAAAAAAATAACGACAAGCACGTTACAAACTGACTGATTGTGCCTGGGAGAGGGTGTTTGCCATACGGCAAATTGAAAGCGCAGGGAAGCCGCTACCTTGATCCCGGTAATTATGACCCCTCATTTTTCATACTGTCACCAGTAACTGGTCGCAGGGGTTTCCTCATTTGAGGCGACCGTCTGACTCTGTGTTGTCTTGTGGTAGAATGCGCCCTCATGATCAACGGGACTTCCCCGTTCACAGGCCTTGGCCGCAGTCAAGACAGACAGCCGTATGTTGAACTCCCTGCTCAGCAGTATCAAACGCTGGCGCAAGCCGGCCCCTCAGCCGAAAGCGCGCATCATTCCCCGCAGTGAACACTCGATCTCCCGCCGCGATATCAGCCGTGCGGCGCTGACAGTGATGAAGCGTCTGCAGGAAGCCGGCTTCGAAGCCTATATAGTGGGTGGAGGGGTGCGCGACCTATTGCTCGGCGGCCATCCCAAAGACTTCGATATTGCCACCGATGCCACCCCCGAGGATGCCAAGCAGTTGTTTCGCGGCTCGCGCATAGTGGGGCGGCGCTTCCGCATCCTGCACGCGCGCATCGGCCGTGAGGTCATCGAAGTGACGACATTTCGCGGACACCACTCCAATGGCGCGGAGCATGAGGCGCAACAGTCCCAGCAAGGTATGCTGCTGCGCGACAACGTCTACGGAGATCTCGCCAGCGACGCCGCGCGTCGGGATTTCACCGTCAATGCCCTCTACTACACCACCAGGGGCTTTGCCATTCACGACTACACCGGCGGCGTCACCGACATCGAGCAGCGCCAGATCCGCATGATTGGCGACCCCGCGACGCGCTACAAGGAAGACCCGGTGCGAATGCTGCGGGCACTGCGCTTCGCCGCCAAGCTGGATTTTTCCATCGAGGAACACACTGCAACCCCCCTGGCCAACCTGGCACCCCTGCTGCGGAACGTCGCACCGGCGCGCCTGTTTGACGAGGTACTGAAACTGCTGATGGGCGGTTTCGGCGAGCGCACCTTCGAGTTGCTGCGCCAGTATCAGCTCTGGCCGCAGCTGTTCCCGGACAACGCCGCATTGCTGGAGGAGCCGGCGATGCTGGAACTGGCGCGCCTCGCACTGCGCAATACCGACGCGCGTATTCGAGCAGACAAGCACGTGACGCCGGCATTTCTGTTCGCGGCCCTGCTGTGGCCGGGGGTAGTTGTAGAGCAGCGGAGACTGATGGACCAGGGTACCCCCGCGGTTCCCGCCCTGGCTCAGGCGGCACAGAAAGCCACCAGTTCGCAACTGGCTCACACCGCTCTGCCAAAACGCTTCTCGCTGCCAATGCGGGAAATCTGGGACATGCAACTGCGCCTGCCCCGCCGCAACGGAGAGCGGGCACAGCGGCTGAGCCAGCACCCCCGCTTCAGAGCTGCCTATGACTTCCTGCTGCTGCGGGAGCAGTGTGGAGAAATCCAACCGGGCCTGGGCACCTGGTGGACCGACTTCCAGCAGGCCGACGAAGACCAGCGCCAGGAGATGGTGCGCCGGCTGCAGCAGCGTGGTGGCAGACGCCGCCGGCGCCCAAAGGCGGCCGGGTAATCCGTGCAGCGTGTGTTTATCGGGCTAGGCAGCAACCTCGCGGCCCCGGCCCAACAGCTTCGCAGCGCACTGAAAGCCCTGCGCAAGCTCCCGCAGGTGCACCTGGTCCGCTGTTCCGGTTTTTACCGCAGCGCGCCGGTGGGGCCCGCCGGGCAGGCGGACTATATCAATGCAGTGGCGGAACTGAGTACCGACCTGCCGCCACTGGAGCTGCTGGATCAGTTACAGGCTATCGAGACCACCCAAGGCCGCGAGCGCAGCCTCCGCTGGGGTGCCCGCACCCTCGATTTGGATATACTGCTGTTCGGTCAGCAGAGGATTGACCTCCCCCGCCTGCAGGTGCCGCATCCACGTATGGCGGAGCGTAATTTTGTCCTGCAGCCACTGGCGGAACTGGACCCACAATTGCTGCTGCCCGGGGGGGAATCTGTTCTGGCGCTGCTGCAACAGTGTCCGCAAAACCGCCTGCAGAAAGTTTCCGAATAGCAATCGCCGAAAAACAAGGAGCAACCGTCGTGGCGATAGACATAGCCGAGCGCGAAGTACTGGAACAAGCGCCGCTGGATCTGTCCGGAGTGACACCGCCGCGATTCATTGCGGTGGAAGGCAATATCGGCGTGGGAAAAACCACTCTGGCGAAGAAGCTTGCCGCCAGTTTTAACTACGATACACTACTGGAGCTGCCGGAAGGCAACCCCTTCCTGCAAAGATTTTACCGCGACCCCAGGAATGCCGCCCTACCGACACAGTTGTATTTCCTGCTGCAACGATCGCAGCAAATTCAGGCCTTACGCCAGAACGACATCTTTAAACCGGTGCGTGTAGCAGACTTTCTGATCGAAAAGGATTACCTGTTCGCCGAAGTTACACTCGATGCGGACGAGCTGGCACTTTACCAGCAGGTCTATCAACACATGACCCTGCAGGCACCAAAACCCGATCTGGTGATTTATTTGCAGGCTCCCCTGACGGTGTTGCAGGAGAGAATCCGCACCCGCGGCATCGCCGCGGAGCGCTCAATCAGCAACGATTATCTCACCACTCTGAACGACGCTTACACTAACTTCTTCCACTACTATGACGAGGCGCCGCTGTTGATCGTCAACAGCGAAGACATCGATATCGTAGATCGGCCAGAACACTACCGACAGTTGGTGGAATATCTGCTGACCGTCAAAAGCGGTCGCCACTACTACAATCCGGGGAGCTGATTCGCATGACTTACGCATCCACTGAACGGCCAACACCCATTACCGTACAAACGCTGCGCAAAATGAAAATAGACGGTGAGAAATTTATAACCGTCGCCCTCTACGATGCCCCTATGGCCACCATGGCACAGAGGACCGGTGTGGAGGTTGTGCTGGTCGGCGACTCCCTGGGCATGACTGTGCTGGGTTTCGACAGCACCATTCCCGTCACTATGGAACAAATGATCTATCACGTGGAAGCGGTGGCCCGGGGCAACAAGAAATCTCTGATCATAGGCGACCTGCCATTTATGACCTATGCCACCCCGGAACAGGCGTTACAAAGTGCCACCCGCGTTATGCAGGCCGGCGCCCATATGGTGAAGATAGAGGGCGGCGCCTGGCTCGCCGAAACAGTGACCATGCTCGCGGACCGCGGTATTCCCGTGTGCGCACACCTCGGCCTGACACCACAATCGCTGCACAAACTGGGGGGATTCCGGGTACAGGGTCGCGATGACGAGCAGGCGGGCAGAATCATCGATGACGCCGCACTGCTGGACGAGGCCGGAGCGGACCTGTTGGTGCTGGAGTGCGTGCCATCGGGATTGGCCAAGCGCGTCACCGATTCTGTTTCCATGCCCACCATCGGCATCGGCGCCGGGCGGGAAACCGACGCCCAGGTACTGGTGATCAACGACATCCTGGGCCTGACCGAACGTCCGCCCAAATTTTCCAAGAATTTCCTCCGCGAGGCCGAGGATATTCCCGGTGCATTGCGCAAATATGCCGAAGATGTGAAAAACGGCATCTTTCCCGATGACAACCATACATTTGGCTGAACCCATGCAGCAGGAAACAGCCAGCCAATTCCAGCAGTTGCTGACCCAGTTGCGCAGCGGCGACAATCTACCCGAGATTCCCGCCGGCTGGCAGCAGGGTCGAGCCACCTTTGGCGGCCTGGTGGCGGCCATGCTGTACGAGAGAATGGCCACACAACTGGATAGTGACGCAGATCTGCGCTCCCTGACGGTTTCTTTTGTCGCCCCGGCCAGTCCCGGCAAAGTGGATATCCACACAGATGTCCTGCGCAGAGGGCGCTCTGTCACTCAGGTGGAAGGGCGTCTGTGCCAGGGTAAAGTGGTCCTCGCCGCCCTGGCCAGCTTTGGCAAGCCGCGGGAATCGTCCATTTCCATTGCCAGTCCACCAGCTCCACCGATGCCCGCGCCCGAGGAGTCCCAGGCGCTCCCCTATATTGAGGGGCTGGTACCGGAGTTTACCCGGCATTTCGATTATCGCATCGCCCTGGGCGACCTGCCCTACTCCAACAGCGATAGCACCAGCTTCGGCGGCTGGGTGAGATTTCGCGAGCCCTGCGTGCAAACGGCTTCAGAACCGGTGGGCGTCAGTCACCTGTTGGCGCTGATCGACGCCTGGCCGCCGGCGGTGCTGCCCATGCTTAAGGAATTGGCGCCCGCCAGCTCCCTCACATGGACCCTGGAATTTGTGGGGCCTCGGCCGCGAGAAACCGCCGGGACCTGGTGGCAGTACCTCGCTGAAGTAAAACAGGCTGCAGACGGTTACAGTGTTATCCAGGCGAGGCTCTGGAGCGCCGGAGGGCAACTGGTGGCATTCACCCGGCAGACGGTGGCTGTTTTTGGTTAAGGTCTGTTGATACTAAAGTAAGCCCTTACCCAGAATTGTTGGCCTAGCAGGCTGTTGAAATTCGCAGAATTTCGACGCCTGGTACCGGAATATGGATGTTCCGGCAAAATCGACGACGCCTAAGTCGTTGATTTTGGAAGAAAAGTGAAAATCACATTTTTCGCTTTTCGTGTTTTGAAACAGGCAGGATGCCTTTTTCAACAACCTGCTAGGCATAGACCAGCCTCAACGCTCCAGCATCAGCCCGGCAGATAGGGCTTCCCCCGCGGGAATAGTCCAGCTGTCGGCAAACGCATTACCGTGCTCCACACATACAAACTCTCGATGGTGTTCACCCACATCCTCCAGGCCGGCGGCCGGGCCCGGATTCCAGGCAATCACACTGTGGCAGTTCTCACTCACAGCGGTAATGGGATTTTCGGTGACCAGCCGCTGCCTGGCTGGTGCCTGCTCGAATATCCGGTCCACCTGGTGGGGAAAGCTGAGCAGGCCACTGAGCCTGTACCGCTGGAGATTGCGGGTATTGTCCAGGTATTCGCAATGCTCCAGTCCCTCAACAGCAATCTTACTGGCGTCGCCCACAGCAAAGTAACTGTGCCAGGCCCAGCTGAAGGCGGCCGGCTCCGCACCCAGATTGTTCAATATGAGCTGCAGCTGCAGAACCCTGCCAAGCTGAAACTTCACCTGGCAAAGGAAAGGGGTGGCGAACAACTGGTCCCCCGGATGGCGGTAAGTGAACACCAACTCCAGTGTTCCATCGGCCAGGATGCTAGTTTCCCCCTGTCGCCACAACGCAGTGCGTACCAGCCCATGTTTGGGCTTTGACGGATCGTCGCGGTTGATACCAAACCAGGGCAGGCATACAGGAATACCCCCCCGTATCGATTGCCCCAGTGCAAACCTGGCCAGAGGGCTCAGCCAAAGCAAAGGTTCGCGACCCTGCCCCTGAAACTCGAGAATCTGCGCCCCCTGGGGCGCAATCACTGCGCGGCACAGAGGTGTCTGCACCAGTAGCAGGCTCAATCCAGGCTTGCCGTAGAGGGCACCACTGTCCGTATTTCTGATATAGCCCCGAAGCTCTGGCTCGGTCATTCACTTCTCCAACTTCTTTTTGTCAGCGCGACGGCCAGCCGCGCCCGGCTAGCCCTATCACCTGCACCACCCGCCTGTTTCACCGGGCCCGATGGGCAAAGAGCGGCCGGCCGCAGAGTAGCAGCCACAGTGCCGCCGCCAATAGCAGATGAAACCAGTTGATGCGTGCGAGGCCCCACAGTGGGGCGGAATCGGTGCCCACCAGCAAACCCGCAATAATCACCAGTGGGGCTCCCAGGGCCAGCAGCACCGCCTGGACCCGCGACAACCGTCCAGGCACAAGCAACTGTCGCATTGCTGCCGCCAGCCAGAGCAGCAGCCCGAGAGCAGAGAAAAAGCTGGTGACTTCGGCTGGGGTTACACCTCCGTGACCGGACATACCTAGTGCCGCACCGGTCACCAGAACCAGGATGACATAGGCCGGCGCACGACTTTGATCGCCGGCGGGCAAACCCAGTGAAACCCATAACAAGGCTATCCCGATGGCCGGAAAGGAAATATAGCCGGAGAGATGTGACAGCGCCCGGTGCAGGTCTGTCACCCGGGGATCTACGCCGTATCGGTAGGCACCAGCCAGAGCGGCCAGTGCCAGGCAACACAAACCCGCCACCATCAACAGTGCCGGAGACTGGTGGCGATCGCGGCCGGTGGACCAGAAGTGTCCAGACACCAGCAGGGCGGAAACGGCCAATACCAACTCTGCCAGCCAGTAATTCATTGGATTGAATACCCCTTAACCGCGTTAAGCACACTTTAGCGGACACGACGGCAGAAAACTTTCCCGAAGTGGCCACCACAAACCAAGAGGCCCGGGTAAAACCCGGGCCTCTTCCTGCCTTCGAAGCCGGTTAAGGTAACTGCCGGCCAGTACTAGAAATCTACCCCCAGGGACAGCTGCAAACGGCGCGGTGCATAATAGTTACGCGGTTCGCCGAAGGTCTCATTGCTAACAAAGGGGTCGAAATTATAGCCTGTCTGGCGGTCGAACACATTGAACAGATCGGCACGGAACTTCAAGGTGTAATCCGAAAACACCTGGAAGTTCTGGGTGTAGTTCAGATCCAACTGCCAGTGGGAGGGGCTGCGGCGGCTGCCGGCCCGTTCCGCATAGCGGTTGGTGCTGCTGGAATAGCCGTAGAGGGAACCATCCCAGGCCTCCCAGGGTTCACCGGACTGGTACACCAGGAAGGCCCCGAGGTTGGCCTGCCAGTCCAGCGTATACTGACCGAACACCTTGAATACATTGGGCTTGTCACCGCGCAGGGTGCCGTCCTTCAGATCCCAGACCTGGCGCCCGATCCCATCGGCCAGGTTTGAGGAGCCGACAAAGGTAGCCTGGTCATTGACGCCGCTAGTATTGTCCTGGTCAAAATTACCGCGGTAGCGGCTACGGGTATAGGAGGCATTCAAATAGGTGCGCTCACCCACCCAGGTGGCCTCCATACTGAATTCCCAATACTTGGTATAAGCATCGTCCAGCTCCGCAATCACATAGGAAGAACCACCCAGTTGCGCACGATAATCATCCAGCTCGGGAATATAGAGTCCTTTTTCGGCGATATGATCCGGCACACAGGTCTCCCCTTGAGGGCTGGCGTAGCAGCCGTATAGCCGCGACCCGTTCCAGGTATCCTCCCAAAAATGGGAGCTTTCGCTATAGCGGATATGGGAGCGCAGGCTGATACCATTGTCGAAGTCCTTGGTGGTGCCGATGGTCAGCTCATCCAGGCGGCGGGGAGTAAGGTCTTCCTGGAAGAATTTACCCGAGGAGCCCGCGCGTGGCGTCGACTCGATAAAGTTACCATCTTCATCCCAGTAGACATCGAGCACTGCCCGTGTGTTTCGATCCCAAGAGGCGGCCCGGGCAAGAGACGAGACATCCGGATTGTACTGCGCAAAATTGGCGAATATGGTGTCGTTGCCATTGTAGGCCCAGGTAACACCGAGCCGCGGTTGGATCATATCTTTCCAGTCGGTCTGATACATCTCGTATTTGCGGCCCAAATCAGCGACGTAGCCGGAAACCGTCGCAGAGTTGCGCCTCAGACCTTGACCATAGAGTGTATCCTGGCTGATCAGGACTCCCACATCGAAGGTGAAATCCCCCCAGCTGATGGAATCGTTGATCTCGAAGTTTTGTGTTTCCACAAAGGAGTCGATGCTCGGTACCCGGGAACCATCCTCCCCAAGGAAGCTCATTTGTTCCGTTCTGCCTAAAAACCTGGCGTTGTTGGGCGCATCCGCATCTTCTGAACCATCGATGACTTCAATAATGCCCCATCCATTCGAAGTCCTGGCCAACTGCTCCTCACCCTCGGAGTATTGATAGCCGAAGTGGAGTTCGTGGCTGGTTTCACCGAGATCGAAATTGTGATCTAACGCTATTTCAAAACTACGGCTGTAATAATTTCCTTCACTGTACTGGAAAAATCCTCCGACAGCACCGCCCCCAACCCGGGAGCCATCGTCCCCTATATAGCCATACTGATCGATAAAGGGCTGAACAAAGGCATTCCAGCCCGGATCATTCGCGCGCGTACTCGGCACCTCAAAATAGCCCTGGCTATCCAGATTTGCCAGATCCAGCGGCTGATCATAAGCAGGCTGTAAATCGAGGGGATTATCCGGTACATCGGAACCCTCGAGCGCATAGTCGCTATACTGAAATGTCAGTGTGGTCCTATCATTGATAATCCAGGAGCCGTCCAGAGAGAAGATATCCTGGTTGGACTCCTCACCAACGGAGACGGAATCGATCTCGGTGAAAGAAATCGAAGCCCCTGTGTTCACCCGCTCAGAGGTACGATAGGACACATTGAACAGCAGATTGTCGATAGGCGCGTAGGTGAGTTTGCCAAAGTACTCATCCCGTTCACTGGTAAAATCTTTGGTGGGTCCGTAAGCGGTCTTTTTATTGTCCCGTTCTTGACGAGGACCATAATAAGAACCGTAAAAGAACAGCTGATCCTCGATAATCGGACCACCCACATTGGCGGTCAACCAGCTGCGGCTGGTCTCGTCTTTGATCCCTTCCTTGTTTTTTTCGCGCATGCCCGGGGTCTGGAACTGGTATTCCACACTGCTCCTGAACTCATTGGTACCGGACTTGGTTTTTGTGTTGACCTCAACACCCGCAGAACGCTTAAAGCCAATAGCGCGGGCCCCACCGCGTTCCACCGACATTTGCTCCACATCCTGGCTCGAGGGCTCGGCGGACAGCACACCGAACAGGGGCAGTGTGACGTTCACACCACCAAACTTGTATACATTGTCCTGCCCGCTGCCGCCCGCATTGACACCACGCACACCATTTTCCGTGTACTGGACGCCTGGAATCAGTTTCATCATATCCCGGAAGTCCTGCCCCACCGGCAGTCCGCCAATGACATCCGCACCGATGGCACTGGACAGTGCACCGTTACCCGTCAGGGTTGCTGCCTCGCCAAAGACCTGAATTTCCTCCATGCCCTGCTCGGGGACCATGACCACAGTGACATTGGACTGCTGATCCAGTAAGACTCGAGCTGTCACGGTACGGGTAAGGCCATCATCATTGGTAAATGTCAGGGTATAGGTACCGGGGATCAGGGCCGGCAGCCTGAACTCGCCATCGGCGTCAGTGGTGGCGGTACGCGCCCGCGGCATAACATTACTGGTGGCGGTGACGGTGATACCGGCAGCCTCTGCACCCTGGCTGTCGAGGAATACCTGCCCCTCGATACTGCCGGACTGCTGTGCTGCCACAGATATGGAAAAGAGCGCTCCCGCTGTGGCAATGGCCACACGGGACATGAGTGACGCCCCCCTTTGTTCCGCGACGGAACGGCTCAGCTTTTTCTTCTCAAACATGAGGATGTCTCCCAGACGGTTATAATATTTATCTGTCGATGCCGGAAACCCTGGCAGCAAGAATCTGCTGACTGGCCAGGTTTCCCGACGTCCCCCCTTGAGCAGGCGCCACTCCGACGATGTCCCGGGGCCGAGAGACCCCCAGTGCTCAAGCCAAATACTTTATGTATCCACATCTCCCTGAGTGGAATATATTATTCCATCTGCCTATTGTGCTTCAAAGATTTTTTATTCGCGAGCTTTAATCGATGAAAAAATTAAAAAAAGCTGCGAAAGCAGAATTTTTGTTCAATTAGACAGTTTTGGTCTGTAGAGAATCGACCAGGAATATGAACAGGTTCTCATTTAGGCCGTCAAATCGATCGATATTTATACAGAATAAGATTGACCGGGAATTAGCGACCATTACGCTTGTTTGTTTTTTATACTATTCAAAAGAAAAGAAAGGAGAGGCTTACAACGCTTGACGCATAATCTATTCCACAAATTCCAGCGCTCTGGGCTGAAATCTGTGCTAGCAACCCGACAACTAAATAGGTTGCCGGTTAACATTTGCGATGAAAATTTTCTCGTCGAGCCACTTTACCAGGCTGCTGTAAACTAGCCTTCAACAGTATCTTGTCCCGACAGGGTTCTTCGGTGTCCAAATCAAGCATTAACGGCTTGATTTGCGGTGGAGGGTTTGCGGACAGTCAGGGAAGGCTTTTTCAGCTTCACTAGGGCCTGTCGACACTAATTACCGGGCACAAAAAACCCCGGAACTGGCCGGGGTTTTTCTGGCTGATTAGGCCGGGGGCTGTCAGGCTTCGCCTGAGGGCTGCTCCGATGCCTCCGCCTGGTCGGCTTGCTCTGCCTTGGCCTCCTTGATGGAGAGCTTGATACGGCCGCGCTGATCGACGTCCAGCACCTTGACGAACACTTTTTGGCCTTCGCTCAGATAGTCGGTTACCGCGTTAACGCGCTCCTCGGCAATCTGGGAGATATGCACCAGGCCGTCCTTGCCGGGAAGAAAGTTGACAAAGGCACCGAAGTCCACGATACGCACCACTGTTCCCTCATAGATGGCGCCAATCTCGGCTTCCGCGGTGATTTCCTCGATACGGGTGACCGCCGCTTCCAAACTCTCCCCGTCCTCACCAAACACCTTGACGGTGCCATCATCCTCGATATCGATGGAGGCACCGGTCTCTTCGGTGATAGAACGGATAGTGGCCCCGCCCTTGCCAATCACATCGCGGATCTTGTCCGGGTGGATCTTCAGGGTCGCATAGCGGGGCGCATTCTCGTTCACACTGGAGCGGGAAGAGTCGATCACCTTGTTCATTTCAGCAAGGATATGCAGACGCGCCTGCAAGGCCTGCTCCAAGGCAGTTTCCATGATCTCCTCGGTGATCCCCTCGATCTTGATATCCATCTGCAACGCGGTTACACCGGAGGCGGTCCCCGCCACCTTAAAGTCCATGTCCCCCAGGTGGTCCTCGTCGCCGAGGATGTCGGTCAGAACTGCGTGACCATGGTCTTCCTTCACCAGACCCATGGCGATACCGGCCACCGGCGCCTTCAGGGGCACACCGGCGTCCATCAGCGCCAGGCTGGAACCACATACCGAAGCCATAGAGCTGGAACCGTTGGATTCGGTGATTTCGGAAACCACCCTCACCGTGTAGGGGAAGCTCTCCGGATCCGGCAGCACTGCAGCAATACCGCGCCGCGCCAGGCGGCCGTGACCGATTTCGCGGCGGCCAGTGGCGCCCACTCGACCCGCTTCCCCCACTGAATAGGGCGGGAAGTTGTAGTGCAGCATAAAGTAGTCTTTGCGCTCCCCTTCCAGGGCATCGATGATCTGCGCATCGCGGGTAGCACCGAGGGTGGCAACCACCAGGGCCTGGGTTTCACCGCGGGTGAACAGTGCAGATCCATGGCCTTTTGGCAGCACGCCAACTTCTACGCTGATCGGGCGTACTGTCTTGGTATCGCGACCGTCAATACGCGGCTCGCCGCGCACTACTGCGCCACGAACGATTTTCTTTTCCAGCTTGCCAAAGTAATTCTTTACATCGCCTGCATCGACTTCCTCAGAGCCCAGAGCTTCTACCGCTTCATTGCGCAGTTCGGCTAGACGGGTAGTGCGCTGCTGCTTATCGGTAATGCGGTAGGCCTCGGCTACTTTGTCGCCAAACTGCCCTTCCAGAGCGGTTTTGAGTTCAGTGTTTTCCGCTTCTGGCTGCCAGTCCCACTGGGGCTTTCCAGCTTCAGCTTTGAGCTCTTCACAGACCTGGATAATGGCCTGCATTTCCTGGTGTGCATACAGCACCGCACCCAACATGATATCTTCCGGCAGTTCCTTAGCCTCAGACTCCACCATCAGTACCGCGTCCCTGGTACCCGCAACCACCATGTCCAGCTCAGAAGTTTTCAGAGCGCTATAGCTCGGGTTTAGCAGGTAACCCTCTTGCTGGGTGTACCCCACACGCGCAGCGCCGATGGGGCCCGCGAAGGGGATACCGGATACTGACAATGCTGCGGAAGTTCCTATCATCCCGGCAATATCCGGATCCACATCCTTTTCTGCGGATAGAACAGTGATCATCACCTGTACTTCGTTCATAAAGCCGTTGGGGAACAGCGGGCGAATCGGGCGGTCGATCAAGCGGGAGGTGAGAGTTTCTTTTTCAGATGGGCGGCCTTCACGCTTAAAGAAGCCGCCGGGTATCTTGCCGGCCGCGTAGGCCTTTTCCTGATAGTGCACGGACAGTGGGAAAAAGCCCTGGTCAGGCCTGGCCTCTTTGGCACCGACAACGGTGCACAACACCACGGTTTCGCCAATGGTGACCAATGCGGCACCGGTGGCCTGGCGGGCGACGCGGCCGGTTTCAATGGTGACCTGCTGTTGTCCGTACTGAAATGTCTTGCTTACTGGATTCACTAGTTTTTTCCTGTTTCCTACGGTTACTGGCCCATTCCAGCAACCCCTACTTGCAATGCGGGCAGAGCCCGCCCCGCAGCTTCACCGTCCTGTTAAGTGCATGTGGTGAAGCGCGGGCCGCTATGCCGAGTGCATCGATAACGCCGTCGGCATAACGAAACACCGGTTGCGCCGCCACCTGGGTGGAATTGCAACCGGCAATTAAAAGAATGCCCGCCAGGAGGCGGGCATTCAGGAGTCTTAGCGACGCAGGCCGAGTTTGGCAATCAGCTGTGCGTAACGGTTAAGATCCTTTTTCTTCAGGTAGTCCAGCAGCTTGCGACGCTGGTTCACCATGCGGATCAGACCACGACGGGAGTGGTGATCCTGCTTGTGCGCAGAGAAGTGCCCCTGCAGCTTGTTGATGTTGGCGGTCAGCAGCGCTACCTGGACTTCCGGAGAACCGGTATCACTTTCAGACTGGCCGTGTTCCTGAAGGATGGCTGCTTTTTCAGATGCAGTCAGTGCCATAACGAAATACCTCGTTGCAATATGCGGTAGATATTCGGCTGGCCCGCGCATATTTACAGGCCAGCTAACGTCAAATGATCGAAATCGCCATCCTGGCCGTTTTCAATCCCCGCCAGCCGGAGACGGCACAAACTGCCTCCTCTAGCGGACCAGTACCGGCCTTTGCCGGCTGGCGGCGCACTCTTTGGCCGCCTGCGATAGGGGACTGCCGACGGGTCGGTCAGTCACCGCTTTTCACCAGACGCCGGGGTGCCACACACCCGTCGTCGGTAATTTCCCCGATGCCCAGAAAATCACCACTTTCCAGGAAGAGGCGCACCATATCACCTTCCGTGCCAATACGGTAGACCCGCAGATCCATTACCGGCTGTCCCTGACGCACATAGTAACCGGCATTGTCCGGCAGGGTCAGTTTCGGCAGCCCCGCGGCGGGTGCATCCACCGGCAACAGGTGGTGGTCCAGCAGTTCCGCCCGGCCCTGGCCCCGCTCCTGCGCCAGTTCCTCCAGCGTCACACTGCCGGATTCATCGAAGGGACCGGCAGCGCTCCGGTGCAATTGCTCCACATAGGCACCGACACCCAGCGCCCGCCCCAAGTCCTCCGCCAGACTGCGGATATAGGTGCCCTTGGAACAGTGCACCTCCACCTCGGCACAGGGCCGGCTTTCGCCGCTGAATCCCAGCAGTTCAAACTGGAAAATTTCCACCGGCCGGGCCTCACGTTCCACCTCGAGCCCCTGGCGCGCCAACCGGTACAGTGGCTGCCCCTGATGCTTGAGCGCCGAGTACATGGAGGGTACCTGCTCGATACGGCCTTGAAACTGCGCCATGGCGGTTCGCACAGCGGCTTCCGTCACGGCGGAGGCGTCGGCAGTGGCAATGACGTCGCCGTCGGCGTCACCGCTGGCGGTGGTCATGCCAAAACGAAAGCTGCTGCGATAGCGTTTATCCGCATCCAGCAGATACTGGGAAAACTTGGTCGCCTCGCCAAAGCAAATGGGCAGCAGGCCGGTCGCTAGGGGGTCCAGCGCTCCGGTGTGACCGGCCCGGTTGGCGAAAAACAATCGCTTGGCCTGTTGCAGGGCGTCATTGGCGGTGATACCGGCCGGCTTGTCGAGCAATAGTACCCCGTCTACCGGTCGGCCCCATTTTGGTCTGCGGCCCATAACTACTGCTTGTCGCCGTCGTCTTTGTCTGTATCCAGGGAGTGATCCCGCTGCACCGCCTTGTCGATCAGCGCCGACAATTTCTGGCCTCGCACCGATGTCTCGTCGTAGCGGAACTGCAGGCGGGGGATGGTTCGCATCTGGATTTCCCGCGCCAGTTGGCTGCGCAGGAAGCCCGCAGCCTTGTTGAGCACTTCCATGGAGGTCTTGATCGCCGCCGCGTCATCCTCGCCAACCAGCGTGACGAACACTTTGGCCGAAGTGAGGTCGCGACTGACCTCCACGTCATTGATATTCACCATGCCGAGGCGCGGATCGCGCACTTCCCGCTGAATCAGCAGAGACAGCTCCCGGCGCATGGCATCGGCGACCCGCTCCGCGCGGTGGAATTCTCTTGCCATCTGTTACCTATTTCCAATGGCTGCTTGCCGCCAGGGCTCTGGCCCTGGCGGGGTCTGGCTCGAGATTAAAGCTCGCGCGCCACCTTGACGATATCGTAGACCTCGATCTGGTCTCCGGATTTGACATCGTTGTAATCCTTCACCCCGATACCGCACTCCATCCCGTTCCGCACCTCCTGCACGTCATCCTTGAAGCGGCGCAGGGACTCCAGTTCGCCCTGGTAGATCACCACATTGTCGCGCAGGACGCGAATCGGCTTGTTGCGGTAGACGGTGCCCTCGATCACCATGCAACCGGCGATGGCGCCAAACTTGGGTGACCGGAATACGTCGCGGACTTCGGCGATACCGACGATATCCTCCCGCACCTCCGGCTCCAGCATGCCCGACAGAGCCTGCTTCACTTCATCCAGCAGGTTGTAGATCACACTGTAGTATCTGATTTCAACACTTTCGGCCTCGGCCAGCCTGCGCGCTGCAACATCGGCACGGGTATTGAAGCCGATGATGATAGCGCCGGAGGTGAGGGCCAGGTTGACGTCGTTCTCTGCGATGCCGCCGACGCCGCTGGACACCACATTGACCGATACCTCCTCGTTGCCGATATCCGCCAGCGCGGACAGGATGGCTTCCAGGGAGCCCCGCACATCGGCCTTGATCACCACCGGCAGAACCTTGCGCTCACCGGCGGCCATGTCGGCGAACATATTTTCCAGCTTGGCCGCCTGCTGCCTCTGCATACGCTCGCGACGCTCCTTGTCGGCGCGCTGCTCGGCCACTTCCCGGGCCTTGCGCTCGTCCGCCACCACCATGAAGTCATCGCCGGCATTGGGGGTGGAATCCAGGCCCAGCAACTCCACCGGCGTGGAGGGGCCGGCCTCTTTGACACTCTTGCCCAACTCGTTGGTCATGGCGCGCACGCGGCCATAGCTCTGGCCCGCCAGCACGATATCACCGCGTTTCAGCTCACCGTTCTGAACCAGCAGCGTCGCCACCACACCGCGTCCTTTTTCCAGGCGCGACTCGATCACCACACCGCGGGCGGGCACATCCACCTCGGCCTGCAGTTCCAGCAGTTCCGCCTGCAGGGAGACCGCCTCCAGCAGATCGTCAATGCCCTGGCCAGTGTGGGCGGAGACTTCGATAAACTGTGTATCGCCGCCCCAGTCCTCGGGAATCACTTCCTTGGCCGCCAGCTCATTTTTCACCCGGTCCGGGTCGGCGCCTTCCTTGTCGCACTTGTTGATCGCCACCACCAGGGGTACACCGGCGGCTTTGGCGTGCTGAATCGCTTCCTCGGTCTGCGGCATTACCCCGTCGTCGGCAGCCACCACCAGAATCACAACATCAGTGGCCTGGGCGCCGCGGGCCCGCATGGCGGTAAACGCCGCGTGCCCCGGGGTATCCAGGAAGGCAATCTCCCCCTGGCTGGTCTTCACCCGATAGGCACCGATGTGCTGGGTAATACCGCCGGCTTCGCCGGAGGCAACCTTGGTCTTGCGGATATAATCCAGTAGCGAGGTCTTGCCGTGGTCCACATGGCCCATGACCGTGACCACCGGCGCGCGGACAACCTTGCGGCCCTCGGCCTGCTCGACCTGCGCCACCAGTTCGTCTTCCAGCGCCGTTTCAGAGCGCAACACCACTTTGTGGCCCAGCTCCTCTACCACCAGAGAGGCGGTATCGCGATCGAGACTCTGATTGATGGTGACCATCTCGCCCATCTTCATCAAATGCTTGATCAGCTCGCCGGCCTTCATATTCAACTGTTTGGCCAGGTCACCTACGGTGATGGTTTCGCCTAACTGGACTTGATACACCTGTTTTCCCGTCGGTTTCTTGAAGCCGTGTGTGTTTTTTACCTTCAGTGTCGGGCGCTGCAGAGAGCGGCGACCGCCCGCACCGCCTTCGTCATCCGAGAAAACCTCCAGCGCCTCCTCGTAGAGTGCCGTCTTACTGGATTTTTTCGGACCGCTCTTGGTTCCGCGGCGACCGCGGCGCTTGCGCACCCCTTCGTCCGCTTCCGTCCCCGCTTCAGCGGCCTCAGCTTCGAGCTTGCGCCGCAGTGCCGGCTTGACCGTCTCGGTCTTGGCTTTCTGCTGCCTTTCCAGCTCTGCGCGCCGGTCGGCCTCGACCCGCACCTTCTTCTCCTCCAGCACCTTGGCTTCCTCTTGGGCCTGGAGTTTGCGTCTCTCCATCGCAGCAATACGTATGGCTTCGACGTCATCTGTATAGGAGGAGCGAGTCGCTGCAGCAGAGGGCTGTGGCTCCGCTGCGCCGCTGGCGGGCTCAGTTGCCACCGCCTCTTCCTCCACAGCCGCGGCCTCTAACTTCTGCTGCTCCGCTTGCGCGGCTTCCTGTGCGGCCTGCTGCTCGGATTCCCGCTGAGCGCGCTCGGCTTCCGCCTGCACCCGCTCGGCGCGGGCCTGCTCCATCGCCGACTGCTCTTCCAGAGCCCGGTCCAGCTCTGCCTGCGCCGGCTCTGTAACTGTTTCGGTGGCCGCCTCTTCCTGCGGGCGTTTGACGTAGGTACGCTTCTTGCGCACTTCCACGTTTACGGTCCTGCGCCCCGTTCCAGAGCCGGTTTTCAGCGTAGTGGTGGTCTTGCGCTTCAGAGTGATCTTGCGCGGTGCGACACTCTGCTCTCCGTGACTGCTTTTCAGGAAGTTGAGCAGGACCTGTTTTTCCTCATCCGAAACCACCGCATCCGCAGTGGTTTGAGGCAAACCCGCATCTCGCATCTGCTTGAGCAGACGATCCTCGGTGGCACCAACCGATTTGGCGAGTTCACTAACTGTTACTTCGGCCATTCTCTCTCCTAAAATTCGCTGCTCGGAGGGGATTCTATTATTCGTTCACCCGCCCGCTTATGCCTGTTCGTCGCTGTCGCCCGCAAACCAGGGTTCACGTGCCTTCATAATCAGCGCGGCGGCGCGCTCCGGATCCAAACCTTCGATATCGAGCAGGTCATCCACTGCCTGTTCAGCCAGATCCTCCATGCTGGCGATACCGCGGCTGGCCAGCTGGAAAGCCAGCTGTCGATCCATACCTTCCAGGCCGAGCAGGTCTTCCTGGGGTTCCAGCGCATCCAACTGCTCTTCGGAAGCCAGTGCCTGGGTCAGCAACGCATCCTTGGCCCTCGCGCGCAGCTCCTCCGCAATCTCCTCGTCGAATCCCTCGATGGACAGCATTTCCTCCAGCGGCACATAGGCCACCTCTTCCAGTGTGGTGAAGCCCTCCTCCACCAGTACGGCAGCCACATCGTCGTCGATATCCAGGCGCGCCATGAAAGTCTCCATGATGCCACCGGACTCGGCTTCCTGCTTGGTCTGCCACTCTTCGATGCTCATCACGTTGATCTGCCACTGGGTCAGATCGGAGGCCAGCCGCACATTCTGGCCACTGCGCCCAATCGCCATAGCGAGGTTTTCCTCAGCGACGGCAACGTCCATGGAACCCGCATCCTCATCCACGACTATGGACTCGATATCGGCCGGCGCCATGGCGTTGATCACAAACTGAGCCGGGTTCTCGTCCCACAGTACTATGTCCACCCGCTCGCCGGACAGCTCGTTGGAAACCGCCTGAACGCGTGCGCCGCGCATACCCACACAGGCCCCCACCGGATCGATACGACCGTCATTGGTGGTGATGGCGATTTTGGCGCGCAGGCCCGGATCCCGCGCTGCGCCCTTGATTTCGATAACCTGTTCGGCGATTTCCGGCACTTCGATACGGAACAGCTCCACCAGCATTTCCCGGCAGGAGCGGCTGAGCATCAGCTGTGGTCCGCGGGCTTCCGGCTGGATCTCCAGCAGGATAGCGCGCACCCGGTCTCCCAGGCGGAAGATTTCGCGTCCCACCAGCTGGTCCCGTGGCAGGCGCGCCTCGGCGTTGTTGCCCAGGTCCACCGCGATAAAATCGCGCGTGACCTTCTTCACGGTACCGCTCACCAACTCGCCGACACGATCCCGGTACTCTTCCACCACCTTGGCGCGCTCGGCCTCGCGCACCTTCTGCACTATGACCTGCTTCGCGGTCTGCGCGGCGATACGGCCGAACTCCACATTTTCAACCTGTTCGCGGTAGGTATCGCCAGCCTTCAGCTGGGGGTCTTTTTCGTGCGCTTCCTCCAGCGTGAACTGGGTGCCGAGCTCCGCCAGGGTATCATCATCCACCACTTCCCAGCTGCGGAAAGTTTCGTAATCACCGGTTTTGCGGTCGATGATGACCTCAATGGTGGAATCCTCGTCGTAGCGCTTCTTGGTGGCCGTCGCCAATGCGGCCTCAATGGCCTGGAAAATAATTTCCTGGTCCACGCCCTTCTCGTTGGAAACCGCCTCGGCTACCAGCAAGATCTCTTTGTTCATGCAGCTGCCTCTTTAAAAAACGCCACTTAAAGCTCTTTCTATCCGCCCGCGAGCGGCAGTCAGTCAAACTGAGGAATGATGTTAGCCCGCTCGATACTGTCTATCGGCAGCAGGTACTCATTTTCATCGTCGATGCGCAGGACCACTTCCTCGCCCTCAACCCCGGCGAGCAGGCCCTGCCATTTGCGCCGCCCCTCCAGGGGCATCCGCAGGCGCACGTCGATCCGGGAGCCCACAAAGCGCTGGTAGTGCTCCAGCCGGTACAGCGGACGGTCGAGCCCGGGCGAGGAAACTTCCAGTGTGTACCTGCCGCTAATGGGATCTTCCACATCCAGTACGGCGCTCGCCTGGCGGCTGACCTTCTCGCAGTCCTCCACGGCGATCCCCCGGTCCGCATCAATATAGATGCGCAGCAGTGCGTTGCGCCCGTGGGTCTGATAGTCGATACCCCACAGTTCACACCCCAGCGATGCCACCACCGGTGCCAGAAGCTCCTCCAACTGCTCGCGCTTGCCCGCCATTTCTGTCACCTCAACTGGCCGGTGCAAGCACCGGTCTGCACCATCCGCGGACGCCGCTGGCCAAGTGCCCGAGGGAACCGCAAAAACAAAAAATGGGCGGAGAAGCC
This sequence comes from Microbulbifer discodermiae, assembly GCF_040742695.1. NCBI lineage: Bacteria > Pseudomonadati > Pseudomonadota > Gammaproteobacteria > Cellvibrionales > Microbulbiferaceae > Microbulbifer > Microbulbifer discodermiae. The sequence goes on from NZ_JBFLAB010000025.1 coordinate 56,440, forward strand.
GACCCCACGGTCCGAATGTCAAACCGCGGCGCCCACTTCCGGCCCATTCGGATAATTCATATTTCGCCTGCCGCGCTTCGTGCAGATACGAAAAAGCCCCTAACAGGGGCTTCAACCGCGCTTCCAGATGATCCGCATCTGGAAGCAATTTGGTAGCGGGGGCAGGATTTGAACCTACGACCTTCGGGTTATGAGCCCGACGAGCTACCAGGCTGCTCCACCCCGCATCAACTCTGGCATCGAAATCTGGTGGCTTTCGCTGCCTGCGGTGGGTTGTTCCAACCGCTCGAGAGGATGCGCATTCTATGGGTGCTGCCGGGACGAGTCAAGCCACTTCTGGCATTTATTTTCACGGTACCCTTCGGCAACCCAGTGCCCATTATATGTCGGGAAACTTCACTGTTCAGCGCGGCAATATCCAGCGGCAGGTGATAGAGATGATTAGGCGCCAGATTCGGCTATCGAACACCGGCCTGCCAGCCTCGACACGAAAACTCTACGAGCGGCCAGTGGCGTTGCAAGCTCCTTTTTCTGGGCGAACAAAGCAAAACCCCGATTTGGCTCCCCAGGTTAATCCCACCGGGAGCCAGATACAGCGAATGGGACAGTATGAGCATCCGCTCACCCACTGACGGATGTCGGGCTGCGGAGATTCAAATCGCTACCGGATTGTTGGGACATCCAAACCGGCACTCTGCGCACACAGACCTTCGAGCCGCTATCAGCTTGCTGAGAAAACCTACCCCGTCCTTTCCCAGCCCGGGTTACAGCACAAATCCAACCTCCGCGGCAAAGCAAGCAGTCACACGCCGGATTTACGACCCGGGGAGCCTAATGTATGGGACATCAGATTGCGAGGGCGGAGGAATCCCACTACCTATTGCAATGCCGCTTAAACGACTCTATCGCAAAGACACCGTCACCCGACTCGCTCCGGGCTTCAGGGTAAAACTTTCCGTTTTCCCATTACGCTTTATATTCAGGGTATTGACCTGGTCTCCCTCTATCTCCATCAGCATGGATTGACGCACCTCCAGCTTGTCACCACTGATATTTGCCAGTGGAACCTCCTGGTATATCCATACATCGTGCACATCCGCCTCCATGCCCACCCACTTGGGAACCAGTAGCGCACCATTCCCGTCACGTATCTGAAAGCGCTGGTTCACATAGTCTTCCATCTGGCGTTGCGCATTCTTAAACTCGGTGCCAGCGCTGAGCGCAAGCGCCCGCTCCAAATCCGCCACAAAAAACCGATGGGAAATCTCTAACGACTGGGTTCGCGCATTGACATACAGCTCTGTCAGACCGAAATGATAGCGATGCGCCTCCACCTGCGCGGATAGCATCAGCAACAGGGCAGCAGCCAAACAAAAAAACGGGATTCTCATAGCTGGGCACCAAGCGAATTCGGATTTTGTCACGCTTTGAGGTATAGATTAGAGAGATCTCCCTTCGATCACAAAAAGCCTGCGACCGAAGGGATACCGGCACGGGATCAGCCCGCCTCCTTCAATTCGGCCTCCCAATCCTTCATCAGGTTACGCTTCTGCTCATCCTTGAACAATTCCAACCGCGACTTGATGATGCGGCGCGGATAGTAGTTGTTCTCCATGTCCACGTCCGCAGTTTCCCAATGCGGGTCCAGCACTACGGACTTCAGCATCCGGCTCTTGTCACGCACCAGCATCTTGGAGGTTTTCTTCGCGTTGCGCGCCCAGATTTCAGCGGGAATACGCAGGTTCTCAACACTTCCATCCTCGTATTCCAGGCGCAGAAACAACGGCATGACCAAGCCGCCAATATTGCTGAAATCCAGCACATAGACATTGCTCTCGACCGCCAGCAGATCCTTTTCCCAGTCCTCCAACCCGTCCAACATAGTCTGGTAGCTGTTGCGATCGGCGTTGGACACGTCAAATTCGTCGTGCCTGTTGTAGAAGTCCGCCAACTCCGGTTTCGCATCCACAATACGCGGCAGTTTGCGTGCGCGGTTCTCAATGGCAGTCACCGTCTCCGGCTCGCGCTTGTGCTGCTCCCGCTTCCACGGCCCCTCCAGATCCGGATTCTTGGTGCCCACAGTGTAGTGGCGCACCTGGTCGAGACTGATATCCACATTGTTAGTGGTGTAGAACCAACCGCGCCAGAACCAATCCAGGTCCATACCGGAGGCATCCTCCATGGTGCGGAAAAAATCTGCCGGCATCGGGCGTTTGAACTTCCAGCGCTGTGCATACTCGCGAAACGCAAAGTCAAACAGTGCGCGCCCCATGACGGATTCGCGCAATATGTTCAGAGCCGTCGCCGGCTTGCCGTAGGCGTTGTTACCGAATTGAAGAATGGATTCCGAATTAGTCATGATCGGAACCTGATTCTCGCTCTGCATATATTCGACGATCTTGCGTGCATCACCGCGACGCGAGGGATATTTCTCCTCCCACTCCTGCTCGGCCAGGAACTGTACGAAGGTATTGAGTCCCTCGTCCATCCAGGTCCACTGCCGCTCATCGGAATTCACGATCATCGGGTAGTAATTGTGACCTACCTCGTGAATGATCACCGAGATCAGTCCGTATTTAGTACGGCGCGAATAAGTCCGTTTGCTGCGGTCCTCTTCATCGATTTCCGGGCGCGGGCCATTGAAGGTGATCATGGGATATTCCATCCCGCCCACCGGCCCATTGACGGAAATGGATACTGGATAGGGATAATCAAAGCTGTAGCGGTTGTAGACATCAATAGTATGGATGATCGCTTCGGTGGAATATTTGTCCCACAGAGGCGTGCCCTCCTCTGGGTAGAAAGACATGGCCATGGTGTCAGTAGCGCCCTTCTTGTAGCCCTGCGCATCCCACAGGAACTTGCGAGAAGAGGCCCAGGAAAAGTCCCGGACATTTTCCGCCGCGAAAACCCAGGTTTTGCGCTCCCGCGAGCGGCGCTTTTCGTTCGCCAGCGCCTCCTCCTTGGTAACAATCATCACCGGCTTGGGTGCGGTGCGCGCCTGTTGCAATCGCTCGCGCTGCGTGCGGGTCAGCACCTCACGCGGATTTTGCAATACCCCGGTGGCAGCGACTACATGGTCGGCCGGCACATCAATAGCCACGCGATAGTTACCGAATTCCAGCGCGAATTCGCCGCGGCCCAGAAACTGCTTGTTCTGCCAGCCACTCACATCATTGTAAACGGCCATACGTGGGAACCACTGGGCGATTTCGTACAGGTAGTTATCATCCCGCTCAAAATACTCATACCCGGAGCGACCGCCCAGTGCCTTTTGTTCAATCACATTGTATGCCCAGGCAACCTGGAAGCTGATACTGCCCCCTGGAGCCAGTGGCTGCGGCAGATCGATCCGCATACCGGTATCGACAATGGTGTGCGGGAGATCCCGACCCCTGCTGTCCGCCACCTTGGTGATTTGATACCCGCCGGGAAACTCATTGGACACCACTGCACGACGAAAACTGCCGAACGGCACAGTGTCCGGAGCTATGGACTCCAGGTCCACAGACGCTGCCAGATTCCCGGCGGAGTTCGGCTTGAAGCGGTTTTGATCCAGCTGCAGCCATAGATAACGCAGAGTGTCCGGCGAATTATTGGTATAGGTAATGGTCTCCGAAGCGGTAATCAGCTGTTTATCGTCATCGAGAGAAACCTTGATGTCATAGTCCGCCTGTTGCTGCCAGTAGGCGTGACCCGGCGCACCGGAAGCGGTACGGTAAGCGTTGGGTGTCGGCAGGAGTTCGTCCAGTTGACGAAAGCTGTCTCCAGTCACATTTAGAGGATCTGCAGCCAAAGCTGTTGTAGCGATGCACAAAGCGGGCAATACCGCCCCAAGGCGGCCGAGTAGAGGCAAATTCATAGGCTATCGTCGGGTTGCGGTCAAGATAAAATTGAGGGCATTGTACCATTTCTGCTCCCCACATTTTCAATGAGTGCCAATTCCCCGTTTTATGCGGCCTCCGCACTTTATTTGGCTCCCAGCCCGGAATCGGTCACCATTTTGAGATAACAGCTACAATAGGCCTTCCTGTTAACCCTTAATGCCCTAGCAGGGTGTTGAAAAAGGCATACTGCCTGTTTCAAAACACGAAAAGCGAAAAATGTGATTTTCACTTTTCGCCCAAAATCAACGACTTAGGCGTCGTCGATTTTGCCGGAACATCCATATTCCGGTACCAGGCTGTCGAAATTCTACGAATTTCAACAGCCTGCTAGTTCGCGACGACCGGAAGAACCCGCGACCAATTAACCACAGGTCTTTTTTACGATCCGAAAAACCCTGCACGGGACAGGAGACTACTGACAAAGACGTTTTCAGCAGCCTGCCAAATTGGTGACCGATATTGGCCCATCTGAACCCGACGAGCGGCTCACCAGTCATGCTCCCCTTTAGGGATAGTGACCCGCATGAATCTTTTGTTTCCAATAACTACATTAACCCGGCAACTTATCTAGTTGCCGGGTTAATGTCCGGCTATGGTCGCCCTCAGCTCCGGCACTTTATTACCGACTCCAGGTCGCAACACCGGGTGGGTTAGGCAGATTTTCCACGCTCTGACCGACGACGCCGCTGGGGCCGCGGAGAATCCCCTGGCGGTGCCTGCTTGCTGCGTCCCCGGCCCTGGCCCCTGCTCTGACCATTGCCCTGGCCATTGCCCTGACCTCCACCATTGCCACGACCGCGACCCTGTGTCGCGCGCTGTCCTTGATTACCGCTGCGCCCGGACCTGCCGGACGCCGGCAGCAGGTGATCCGGTTCGAAGCCCTCGACTTCCTCCTGGGAGATTGGCTTTTGAATCAGGCGCTCGATATCGCGCAACTGCTTGATTTCATCCGCACTCACCAGAGACACGGCGCGACCGCTGGCGCCGGCGCGACCAGTACGACCGATCCGATGCACATAGTCCTCGGGCACATTTGGCAGATCAAAATTCACTACCTGAGGCAATTGATCGATATCGATACCCCGGGCCGCGATATCCGTTGCCACCAGAATTTGCACCTTGCCGCTTTTGAAATCTGCCAGCGCCTTAGTGCGCTGATTCTGACTCTTGTTGCCATGGATGGCCGCCGCACGGACATTATCGGCACCCAACTGTTTCACCAGGCGGTTGGCGCCGTGCTTGGTGCGGCTGAAAACCAGTGCCTGCTGCCAGTTATTCTCACGGATCAAGTGGCTGAGCAGCGCCGGCTTGCGGGCCTTATCCACCGGGTGCAGCTTCTGCTTCACCGTCTGGGTAGTGGTATTGCGCGGGCTCACATCGATTTCCAGTGGATCTTTCACCAGCCCTTTTGCCAGCTGGCGTATCTCCGGTGAAAAAGTGGCCGAAAACAACAGGTTCTGGCGCTTAGTAGGCAACAGCTTCAGGATTCGCTTGATATCGTGGATAAAACCCATATCCAGCATGCGGTCCGCCTCATCCAGCACCAGTGCTTCCAGCTTATCGAAGCGGATAGCGCGCTGATTATACAGATCCAGCAGACGCCCCGGCGTCGCCACCAGAATGTCCGCACCGCCGCGCAGGCGCATCATCTGAGGATTGATTTTCACTCCCCCGAACACTACCGAATGGCGCAGGGGCAGGTATTTGCTGTAACTTTGCACATTATCGAATACCTGCGCGGCCAGTTCGCGGGTGGGGGTCAGTACCAGCGCACGCACCTGGTTGTTGCGTGCCGCAGCCCCCTTGGACAGGCGGTGCAGCAGCGGCAACGTAAAGCCGGCCGTCTTACCCGTACCCGTCTGCGCCGCGGCCATGATATCGCCGCCTTTCATAACGGCGGGAATCGCCTGCGCCTGAATTGGGGTGGGCTGATCGTAGCCCTGCTCCGCAACTGCTCGAGCCAATTCCTGGGCCAGGCCCAGATCTTCAAACAACATAAATAACCTCTAATTGCGCCAGCGACGCAATTGACAAATGGGTTTCACCCCACAAGTGTGAGGCAAACGAAAATCGGAGTTTGCGAACCTCGGGGTCCGCAGCGCCGTCGATTGGCCAATCTGACAGCAGTCAGTGGCCGGTGCGGCATTCAGTAGGGTTTCCGGGGATACTTGGGAAAGAATTCCAGGGAGGGTGCCAGCGGCTTGCCAGCCTACAGATGACGCTGCTGAAGCGAATTCAGCCCGGCCACTATAACATAATTATCCCGACTGTATAGTTTTAAGTGGTTGCCAAAACCGAAGGCGTATATGAGTGAGTCAATGAACCTCTCCCCCTGCCGGCTGCATACCGGTATTTGGCAAGGCAATTGCTGAACTCAATCATAAGCAGTCCATAACCTATCCCAAGTGATGAATCAGCATTATCCATTATTTCGAAATGGGACCCATAACCGTTCACACCGGAATAGTCTCCACCTTATCGAATAGCGCTAAATCTAAGTCCTACCATTTGGCCCAGCGCGGCTTGCCGATGACACAGAGGCTCTTTCGAGCACGCCAGTCAGCCATAAAAATAAAATGCACCTTCCAAAAGCGCCAACTGGATAAAATAGGGCCCGGTGGTCAAGCCGGTGTTACCGGCTTTGGCGTCTCGACAACAACAACAGCTCGCAGTACCATGGGCGCACTTCAGGAAAGAACATAAGCTGGAAAACTAATTTACAAAAGCAATAAATGCAGTTCTTTTGGGATCCAGCTCTCAACCAAGCACCTTAATTCACAACCTGCGATTTTTTACTTTACAAGAAATGGAGAATAAAAAATGAACAAACTTTATATTATTGTTTTTGCACTGGTTGTTTCCGGCTGTGGAACTTTTACTTCCCTATCGAGTTCGGATAACGAAATTACAAGCAATTTGAAACGCCAAAAAACCCAATGTGAGGAGACATCACGAGCCTATGGCGGAGTTTCATACAATCTCTGCAAATTAAACTCAAACCCCGGCAATCCACATTTTGACTGGGCTCTTGGCTTCTACGTATTGGATATAGCTGCATGTACGATAACAGATACTATGGTCCTGCCCTATACGGTTGCTGAACAATATAAAAAGGGAAGCATAAGGATCAAATCTTGAAAACCAATACTAGGGCCTGTTAACACTAATTAGCCGGTCAGCGATCAATGAAAAGTTGACCGGCTAATTAGTGTTAACAGGCCCTAGTGGCCCATGCGGAAAATAAGGTTACGTGATTTGATTTCACGTATACTTGTCACATGGATACTCCTGACGTTTTTACAATTACCGCTCATGATGCAGCGACCCTGGAAAGCTGGATTCGCAGCACCTCGCTTCAGCAG